>MHII01000001.1 GCA_001817425.1 Candidatus Buchananbacteria bacterium RIFCSPHIGHO2_02_FULL_39_17
GGGAATCAGACACTTTATTACCGACAAATCAGCGCCGGAGACGACCGAAGCGATTCGCGACAGCATTGGTCCTTTACCTCAATATCTTTGGCAATCCATCACTTTTGACAACGGCCTAGAGGGGGCTAGCCATTGTCAACTGAAAAACGACTATCAGCTTAAAACTTACTTTGGCGATGCTTACGCGGCCTGGCAAAAAGGCGGGGTGGAAAATCTTAACGGTTTGATTCGCCAATCCATCCCCAAAGGATCAGATATTTCAAAACTGACAGATGACCAAATTTATGCTATACAGGAAAAGCTGAACAATCGCCTGAGAAAATCACTTAACTACTTAACGCCCAACCAAGTTATTGACCAAGAAACAGGTCTGGGTGGGGTATTAGAAACTTGAATTCAAGAAATACGATAAAATTTAGCTTATTTAAGCAATATTTATTAAATAGTTAAGATAGGGCCACCTCATAGTTTGCAAAAAATCCAAGACAGATAAATTACCGAAGTGAGTTTATTTGAAAATTAAAAATTAAAATATCAAAATTAAAAATGATCACCGCCACGGCGGGATCCCGCCTTCATTTAAAAATAAATAAGGTGGCGGGACAATCTAAAACGTTAAGATAAAAAGCAAGCGACCTGCGGTCGCTTCCATAATTTTACATTTTGATTTTTTAACTTTAAATTATTCTTTCAGCCTCTCTCTTAGCCGCATATGCGCCGCTTGCAATTCCGACATTAATTTACTTTCGTTGATAACGTTGTGCAGGCGATTGGCAATGATAAATTCGCCGTTAATCATCAGGTCGCGGATATTTCGGCCGCCGTGAGTAATCATATTGCCGACTAAACTAATCGGCTTAGATTCATTATAAGGAACGAAACCGCGGTCGCGCAATTTCCAAAAAGCCAAATCAGCCCGATAACCCGGCAAGATCCGGCCAACATTTTTTAATTGTAAAATATCAGCGGCCTGCGAGGTAAGCATTTTAAACAAATCTTCGTATAAAACCCGATGAGCCTGCTGATGCATAATCCGGGTTTGCAGGGCTTCAGACAATAAATCCAAAGCATTTTTAGAAATCACGCTGTCTGTGCCTAAAGCGATTTGTTTTTCCGCGCCGTAATGGGCAAAAAGCGGATAACGAAATTCACCGCTTTTGTGAATTTTATTGGAAGTCGGCAGATGAACAATGCCAATTTGATATTTTTTGACTAATTTAATTTCTTCATCCGTCAAATGAACGGCGTGAGATAAAATCACATTAGAACTGGCTAAACCTAAATCAACCAACGCCTCCACCGTCCGTTTGCCGTATTTGCTCACGCATTCTCCCACCCAACTTTCGGTTTCCGCCGCGTGCATTGTTAATAAAACATTATATTTTTTAATCAATTGTTTAATCTGTTTTAATTGAACTGGCGTGGCCCGATGTAAATAATGAATGGCAATCGCTGGGGTGGAAAAATAATTTTTTCTTTTCTTTAAAATACGCTCCACCATGGCCGGAGAATTTTTTGGATGACTATTAGAAACCGCCGAGACGGCATTAATCACATTTTGTTTGGTTAATTTCGCCGCTTTTTCCACGGCTTCAAACACCGCATAATGGCTCAAGGTTGTCGTGATGCCGTGTTTTTGTTCTTCGGTAAAATCGCCGACTGCGCTTAAAAAGAAATCATCACTAGTCATTTGATTTTCCAGCTTTGCCATTTTCGCCACCTGATCAACCACGTTGCCTTTGTCCAAAGTCATTGAGGAGCGTAAAAGATACATTGGCGGATGGGCATGGCCGTTAATAAAGCCGGGGGTAATCACCACTCCCCCGCGCTTGGAAGCGTCATAAAATAAATCAATTTTTTTATCCGGAATTTTTTTTTGACTGGCTCGAAAAACATCTTTAATCATTCCGTCCTCAATGTAAACAGAATATTTCGGCCAAACTTGGAGTTTATTTTTCGCGTCAACGGTAATCAAAAAAGCCGCCTCATGGATTAAAATCCGCCTGACCTTTTTAGGACGACCGATGATTTGATAGCGGGTGTGTTTTTGTCGCTCCAAAAGATATGATGCTTCGTCTTTTAAAGCATCAACTAAGGTCTGATTTTGGGTTAAAATTGATTCTAAGACAGAAACCATTTTTTTAATTAGGATAAGTCTTTTCCCCATTATAAAGCAAGAGACCCGCCCTGACAAGCTTGCTTGCCACTAATTATTGTCTCTTATTACTAATCTGCTATAATTAAATTATGAGCATTAAATTCTCCAATGTCGTCACTAAAACCGACTGGGCAAAAATCCTGATTTTATTAGTCGTCTCCGTTATTTGTTGGACTTGGGTTTGGACCGAATACCAAAAGCCAATTTTACCGCCGGGCTGGGATCAGGATTTGCATGTTGGCCGCAACCGCTAAATTTCAATCTACAAAAAACCAGCGTTTCAGCGCTGATTTTTTATTAGAACGGACTCACCCGCACCAATAAAATTTCACTCCTTAAAGCGGGTGAGCGGAATTGAACCGCCTTCTCGTCCTTGGCAAGGACGCATAATAACCGTTATACGACACCCGCTTTAAAGAGTGAAATTTAAATATTTATTTTTTATAATAATTAAAATGGAATTGGTGCGGGGTGAACCGCCTTCTCGTCCTTGGCGAGGACGCATAATAACCGTTATACGACACCCGCCCGCCTAAATTTTACCACAAAATATTTTATTTAAATATTTTAAACTACCCAATAAGAATAAACCTTAATTTTTTAGAAACTCTAAAATTTTGACGGGTCCGCTTAAAAAGTTATACAAGAAACATTATATCAGAAATTGAAAAATTGGCAAGACTTAATTTCGCAATTGATAAAGCGCAATGCCAGCGGCGACCGAAACATTTAATGATTCTTTTTTGCCTAACATTGGAATTTTCACTACTTGATCAGCCAAGACTAAAATTTTTTTGCTCACACCTTTAGTTTCACTGCCGACCACCAAGGCCAGAGGGAAAGCCGGTTTGAATTTAGGCAACGGCTTAGCGCCTTGGCTAGTCTCCAAAACCACGATTTTAATCCCCTGTTTTTTTAATTTTTTAACCAATAAATGGGTTTGCCACTGCTTTTCCCAAAGAATCCAGGTTTCCGCCCCTAAAGCGGTTTTTGAAATTTCTTTTCTGGACGGCGCTCCAGTGTAGCCGCAAAGAAAAATCTTTTTCACGCCAAATACATCGGCACAGCGAAAAATCGCACCGACGTTAAAAAGACTTCTGACATTTTGAACAATTAGGTAGATTTCATTAACCTTTGACATAAAATCAATTTTAGCATAATATAATTATTGTTTTAAGGCAAAAATGTCGCCAAGGACGACTTCCAAAATTTTGACTTTTGATTTTTGACTTTTGAATTATTTACGCTCGGGTGGTGGAATAGGTATACACGCAACACTTAAAATGTTGTGGACTTACAAGTCCGTGCGGGTTCGAGTCCCGCCCCGAGCATTTTATCAGGATAGTCGCAATGTCTTAAAGGTTCGCCTGCCCCGCACCAAACCTTTAGTTGAACTAAAATGAATTACCCAACCGCAGCAGAGCTGCGGGGATATCAAATATTATAAAATCAGCTCTTTGATAATTCTTCCTGCCTAGAAAACAAAATAACCTAAAAGGAGTGAGACATATGGCTAATGATGCAAGAATAGCAAAAGTCGTCAGCGACCATTTACCAAATGCCGAAATGATTATTAGAACATTGATCAAACTTCAAATTAATCGAAGTGCCAAAAAAGATCGACCCAGATATTTAGACTTGGCCTATATCAGGGAATATCAAAGGCATATTTTTGAAAAATTTGGGGAGGTAATAACTAAACCATCAATTGGTGATATCAGCAAGACTGATGATGGCTGGCTGATAGTCGGAGATACCCGAAACGAAATTGCGAACATGATATCAGTGATCATTGAGCGTTTCGGTTTAGGCGTAGGGATGCTAGTTCTGCACGCCCAACAAATGAATGCCGGACACATCCCGCTAACAATAAATATTAATGGTCGCGCGATTGATCTAACTCTACCCACCCAAAGTCTTTATGGTGCGCGAGGCGAACATGTCATAAACGTGCCAATTCGAAAATTTAGGAGCGATAACGCAAAGCTTGCCGAGCTCAACATCATAAAACCGCCTGGGCTGTGGGACAGGTCCCAGATTATTCAACACAAAGGGGATAGATTTGAATGTCGGTATTGTTCAGCCGGGGAAATGAATCCTTGTGAGGTGGTAGTCAATATTCAGGGATCAAGATTTGGCCTTTCCCGAAACTACAGTTTCGGCTTCACTTTTGCTCCCTTTGGCAATCCTCTGAAGGTGATTCATTTTTTGGCTTGGGATCAAGCAGAAAAACCGCTGAACATGAATCGAACTCCAATGACTGTCTCGGATTTGATTGTCCTAACCCGCCTGATAAATACCGCCATTAGAGATTTCTTTACTGGAACTGGGATTAAAGATTTTCCGGTGATTGACGGGATATCAAATGGTTGGGCGGGGAACAGTATTTACCATCAACATTTCCAGTTTTTCCAGCCGGAATTTCCAACGCCAATAGAAAGTGATAACCTGGTTCATCGGAGGCCGACTCTTGAACGCGAAGATGTTAAGATTCACCGATTGTCCTGGGCGCTACCAGTTTATAAAATCATAGCCGATGAAAGTATCAATGTCGGCTTAGTGGGAAATGATCTTGCCGGCATCTGGAGATTACTAAGCGATGTCGAAATTATCAACCCAGAGTCGAATCAAGACTCCCCTGATGGCTTTGAACCAGAAGCTGGAACGGAAATGCGCTTTCACACCCAAAATCTCTATGTCCCGGGCCAGTATTTGGGAAAGATTGCTTATATTCTCCTACGTGATCGGCGATTGGTTGACTTCAAACCAGGCAATAAGCTATTTGTCGACAAAAGACACGCTAGAAAGACTCAAGAAAAATCCAATATCGGCGTCCTTGAAGCAACAGGCACAATGATTGCCGACGACCTCGCGTCTTTTGCCGAAATGAGCAGCTGGGAATCGGATGAAGTGACAACTCAAATCGAACAGATGGCTCAGGCTGTTTGCCCAAAAGAAAAAAAGGTGGACGATTTTGAAAAAGCCATTAGAGGGCTATTTCCACCCGAGTAAATCTGTTGGTTATCTATTTACGAGGACACTCCGTTGTCCTCGTTTTTCTTTAAGTTGTTTTTTTGGCCCAAAAAGAGTAAGATGAAATTGAATTTATGACTATAAAAGAAAACATTAACGACAAGCGAATTACTACATCAAAAGAGCTGAAAAACGACTCGGCTTTTGATTTGACTTTAAGGCCTAAAAGTTTAAAAGAATTTATTGGCCAGCAAAAAATCAAAGAAAATTTAAAAATTTTTATGTCCGCGGCCCAAGGCCGCAAAGAGCCGATTGAGCATGTCTTGCTTTACGGCCCGCCGGGCTTAGGCAAAACGACCTTAGCCCACATCATTGCCAAGGAGATGGACGTTAATATCCGCGTCACTTCTGGCCCGGCGCTGGAGCGCAGCGGAGACCTCGCCGCCATTTTAACTAATCTGGAAAACGGCGATATTTTATTTATTGATGAAATCCACCGCTTAAATAAAATCATTGAAGAAATTTTATACCCGGCGATGGAAGAATATGCTTTGGATATTGTTATTGGCAAAGGTCCGTCCGCGCGCACCTTGCGCTTGGACTTGCCGCGCTTCACTATTGTCGGCGCCACAACTAAAATTAGCTTGCTTTCTTCCCCTCTGCGCGACCGCTTCGGCAATATTTATCATCTTAATTTTTATCAAGATAATGAGATTGGGGAAATTATAAAACGCGCGGCAAAAATTTTAAAAATTGAGACAGCGCCCAACGCAATTAACCAAATCGCGAGCCGCGCCCGGAAAACCCCGCGCATTGCCAATCGTTTGTTAAAACGAGTGCGCGATTATGTCCAAGTCAAGGCCGATGGTAAAATTTCAGAAGAATTGACCAGCCAAGCTTTAAGCGCTTTAGACATTGACGAATTCGGCTTGGATGAAATTGACCGAAAAATTTTAGAAACCATTATCACAAAATTTTCCGGCGGCCCGGTTGGCTTAAACACTATTGCCGCGGCCACGGGCGAAGAAATGGCGACAATTGAAGATGTTTATGAACCGTTTTTAATGCAAATCGGCATGTTAAAGCGCACTGCCAAGGGCCGGGTAGCCACTGAAAATGCCTACCAACATCTTGGTTTAACCGATGTCAAAAATCCCGGAAAATTGCTATAATAAATAAGAACCGCCGCGAAGCGGCGTACGTTAATTTTGAGTTTTGACTTTTGATTTTTGAATTTTTTATGGGTATTCCTCTCGCCTTTTTTTACTACCTTTATCTCCTCGCCGTCGGGGTTTTTTTATTATTTACTCTCTTTAACGTTTATCACCTGATCCGTTTTGGTTTCTTAAATCTGACAAACATTATTGTGACTGCTTTTTTTATTGGCGTTTCCATAATGATTTTATTAATCTCTTGGCAGGCCATCAACCAATTTAATTGGAATCAAATGATTATCTTGACACCGATTACCACCCTCTAAAATTGAATTTATGATTAAATTTTTTATTTCTCACCGTCTGGAAGGGGAAAAAATAATTTTACTGCTCCGGCGCCATCATTTTGTCATTTTAATTAAAATTATTTTTTGGGCCATCGCCGCTATTTTGCCGCCGATTTTTTATTTAATTTTAGGTAGCACTTTGGCGGAATTTTTTTCTAATGAACTATTTTTGCCCGTGATCACGCTCCTCACTAGCGTCTACTATCTCTATGTTTGGCTTTTTGTTTTTTATAGTTGGGTTGATTATTATTTGGACGCTTGGATTGTCACTAATCAGCGGATTATTAATATTGAACAAAAAGGTCTTTTTGACCGGGTGGTTTCCGAGCAACAGCTTTATCGAGTCCAGGATGTCACTTCTGAACTAAAAGGATTTTTTTCTACCATCTTAAACTACGGTACGGTTCATATTCAAACCGCCGGTGAAGAGCAAAGATTTATTTTTGAACAGGTGCCTGACCCTTACAATGTGGCTAAGAAAATCGCCCAACTCGCCGAAGAACATAAAAAAATCCACCACCAAGTGATGGAAAAAGAAAAAAATAAGCCGTAATGAAAAATGTGAAATTTAAAAAATATATGGCATAAGCCATATATTTTTTTGTGAGCCCCAAGGACAAATATTAAATTTTTCCACGAAAGAGCAATTTTAGACGCCAATGATTATTAGACCACAAATTAGTGGCTCTGTAGGCTGGCGGATATTATTAATCAAGATAAAAAATGAATTTGACCGCGGTCTAAAGACCGCCGGACCCGCCTGCCGCGCCCGACTTCGCTTTGACGAAGTCAAGGCGGGGCGGGCCATCGCCTTTAATTATTTTTTAAGATTAAAGTTGTTTAACTTGATTTAACTTCATCTCTGTAAAAATCCTTGGTTAACAGGCATTGGCGGGCAGGTCTGGGCAAATTCAAAAAACTTATCTGAGTTTATCTAAACTGACCCAAGTAACCCTGATCCTCTCCGCGGGGAAGTAAACTACTGATATACTGACCGGGCTGGAAAGCGACTGGTTCGCCATGATCCACGCTTACTTGAGCAGCAGTCGAAGGACCAAAAGCTTTAGTTGATAAACCGAGAAGCAAACTAACAATTAAAACAATAAAAAAAGCACCAATTAAGCTAATAAAAAGTTGCTTTTTAGCAACCGAGTTAGCTGGTGTTTGATTTTTTAGCGCGATACCAAAAAAAGAAAGCAGGGCCGGGGTTAAATTTTGCATATTTTTATTTTTGTTTTATGGCGATGCTAATCTACGAATCCATTCGAATGATACGAATTAATTTTCAGAAATACTACTTATTTGTAGTATTTGTAGATTCGTATGCATTTGTAAATTCGCATCACGATTATAAAAAGAGTGATTTTTCACTCCCGCTAATACCATTATAGCATATCCAATAAAACTTGTCAAATCAATTTTGAATTTTTAAATTTTAATTTTGATTCAATAATTTAATTATTGAATATTCCCCGCCGGAGGCGGGTCCGTCTTGGGCGGAAAAATTGAATCAAAACTCAAAATTCGAAATTAAAAATCTATCTCGGCGGTTTCAGCGGATCATGGTTAGTTTTAACCTCTAGCCCGTCAGGGTAGCCATCGCCGTCGGTATCTGAATTATTGATATCGCTACCGTAGATTTTTTCTAAATAGTTGTAAAGGGTATCGTGATCTTGGTCAAGGGAATTAATGAGATCAGGGCTAACATCATCAAGGTTGACGATAGAAGTGCCTTCGGCATAAAAGGTCAGTTCAAAATCGGAAACAGCAATGATATTATGCCAAGCTAAATTCAAGCCAGAAAAAACACTTTCGGTGGCAATCGCCCGGCGCTTGCCTGACTCAATTAAATAAACCATGGGACCGCCCCCTTTAATCAAAGTACCGTCGGGATAAGTGACATTGGCGCTCAAAGGATAAGAAGCAATTTCAGTATTTTTAACGGTAAAAATTCTATCCCAAGAATAATTATTGGCCAAAAAATATTTGGCATTAAAAAATACCTGGCGCTTACTTTGAGAATAGCGATAAACGGCTGATGAGTCTGAAATTTTTAATAGGGTATTTTCCGGATAGCTTAGATCCGGACCGATGGCATAACGACTAAGTTCACTTTCATTAACAGTCGTAATTTGATTCCAAGAATAGCCATTAGCCAAAAAGATGTTTTCTGAAGGAATAAATCTTTTTTGATTACTACTAAGAAGGTAGATCTGGGGCGAAGCGGCAACTTTAATCAAGCTACCAGTTGCTGATTCGCCTGAAGTTATAGTGTTAGTGGTATTAGCAGTTGAGGTTGAAATATTGATATTAGTGTTGGTATTAGTGTTAGTGGAAGTTGGGACGCCGCTGCCATCTCCGGCTCCACCACCAGTAGTGCCAGAAGAAACCGTACAAGATTGACTTTCTCCGGGTTTACCACTAGTAATACCGCAACCATTAAGATCAGTACAAGTTCGCGTCTGGAGACTATTACTGCATGAAGACCAATTAGCGCAAGACCAATTGGGCGAACAAAGAGCGGTACAACCTTGGCTGATTATTGGTTTATTAACGGTCGTGCCGCAATTATTATTGTCCGTGCAGGTCCGAGCTTGCTGACTATTAGTGCAACTCGACCAAGCGGCACAAGACCAATTTTCAACGCAGAGCGGAGTAATAACATAATTTACTTCTTTAACTGTTTCGCTGTTGCTGGCGACATCAACCGCATAATAGCGCAAGAGCTGCGTTGTTGAAATGGTAATGGGCAAACTATAAACTGTTGTTGGCTGACAACTACTGCCTAAACAATAATAAATTGTCGCTGCTTCGTTCGCGGATAAAGCCACTGATTGGCTGGCGGTATAACTGCCAGCGCCAGGGTTAGCGGTTGTGGTCGGCGCGGTTGTATCCGCTGGCGGAGGCGGCACGGACAGGTTTTCGTAAGCCCCAATATCAGGTGAGTTATCCCGAAAGGCGCTAATAAAATCATAGGTAACGCCAACTCCAACGCCAGTATTAATTGCCGGCGAACTGTTTTGTAGAGAAAAATCATAACTGGCTGGGCTAACTAAGTGCGGATCGGCTTTCTTGCTATTTAAATCTTTGCCAGAAACCAGCCATTGATCAACGGTAAAGAGACTGCTCCCCAAAACAAACTGGTTGCCAGCTAAAGTGCCATAATAAATATTATTTGAAACATAAAGGTCGTTAGAACTCGTCCGACGATCATTTAAAATAGAGCCGGTGTTGTTGGAAATAATATTGTTCTTAATAAAAATGTTACTGATCCGGTCATTATAATTAGGCGCGGTATTAGAGCCAATAGAAAAAATGGTGCTATTGGTATTGCCAGAAATCGTATTGTGATAAATTTCCACATTATTGGTCGACTCATCGATCGGACCGCTGTCAACTTTTGGTCCATAGAGGCCAAAAATAGTTGAGGGATTATTATAGATCAAATTGTTTCGAAAAATCGCATTTTGCAATGACCGCAATTGCGAAACATAATTTCTCTGGTTATAAATTTTATTATTTTCCACCATCACGTTTCTAATATATTCCGCCGGCGCCGTATTATAAGCGCTGTCTAAACCAAAAGCATAACCGTTATTATAAATTTCATTGTTTCTAATAATCAAGTTGTCCGCCGTGCCGTGGACCGTGATGCCGTCGCGCAGGTCACCGCCCAAAGATTCGTAAATGCCGCAATGGTGAAATTTGCTGTTTTCAATCAAAATATTGTCCCCACCACCAGCCAAATAAACACAATGGCTTTTGGCTTCTAAAACTTCAACATTGTTTAAATAAAAATAGGCCATGCCGCCCACCTCTTGGGCATCTGAACCCAAACCGACGCCGTTAATATTATTGTCTAAATAGACATTTTCTAAAGAAACACCAGTTGATTTCCAAACGGAAAATTCTTTAAGATCAATGTTTCTCAAGATCACCTGCAAACCGGGGATTCTAAAGCCAACCGGATTACTGCTGCTGTAGTACTTAGGCCGGATCCAAACACTACCAGTGATGTTCAAATCTGTAATAATCAAGCCGTTATTTTCCGTGGCGTCATTGGTCGTCAAATGAGGGGTATTAATCGTTGGCTTACTGCCGCTGCCGTAAGCGCCAAGAGTGATATAGTTAGGATGGCTGCGCATTAAGCTTTTCACGTCCCACTGACCACCGACATCAAAGGTGTCGCCGCGTTTGAATAGAATTTGACTGCCGGCGGGAATATTTCCGGCTTCGGAGGTGATTTTAGCAATAGTCTGCCAAGACATACTCTCGCTTAAACCATCATTGTTATCATCTCCATTTGAGGCAAGATAAAAAGTTTTCGCCCCAGCTGGTTGGGCCAAAGCGCTAATTGTAATTTGAGTTTGAGCGGATGAGCCGTTTTCTTCATAAACGGTGAGTTGGACGTTATAAGTTCCAGGGTTGTCAAAACGATGACCAACTAAACGGCCTTCATCGGTTAAAGGGTACTGACTATTTTGATCACTAAAATTCCATTCATAACGAACAATGTTACCGCTACTATTTTTGGCGTTAAATAAGACGGTCAAGGGGGCTAAGCCAGATGTTTTAAAAACATTAATTTGGGCTTGCGGTTGAGCCCAGGCAAAATTCCTTGACAAAATTAAAGATAAAGAAATTAAAGTTAATAAAAAAACAGCCAAAACAAAAAATGACTGTTGGCTGCCAAAAATTAATTTTTTGATTGACCCACTCATTAATTATTAGGTTAAAAAAAGAGAGTTCTGATATTACCCTCTAAGCTAGTTCGGCATTTAGTTATTAATTTAAATTCTAAGTTCATTATAGCATAATAAAAAATTTTTGTCAACTAAATTTTAAAGTGTTATGATGAAGAATGCTATGACCACAGTTCAAAAAATTGCTTATAACACTGGCGTTCAAATTATTGGCAAGGCCATAACGATTGCCATTGCTTTAGTCGGTTTTGGCTTGATGACTCGCTACTTAGGCCAAAAAGATTTTGGTTATTTCTCCACGATTTACGCTTACCTGACGATCTTTGGCATTTTAGTTGATTTGGGGTTACAAATGACGACAACCAAATTAATTTCTGACCCGCAAGAAAATGAAAATCAGATTTTAAATAATGTTTTATCTCTAAGATTAATCACCTCCCTAATGTTTTTAGTTTTGGCTTTTTTCGTTGCTTTATTCCTGCCTTACCCAATTTTAGTTAAAATTGGCATTGCCATTGCGGTTTTTGGTTACACGGCTTCGGCTTTAACCACTGTCCTGACCAGTTTTTTCCAAAAACATCTCATTATCCATCAGGCCGTCATCGCTGAAGTTGGCGGACAAACTATTTATTTAATCTTAATGATTTTGGCGATTAACCTAAACACTGGACTAATCGGGGTTTTAGTTGCTTCCATTTTAAACAGCGTTTTTATTTTTATCTTTTCAATTTACTTTATCCGAAGGCAGTTAAAGATTACTTTAGGTTTTGACGGCAAGGTCTGGCTAAAAATCTTAAAAAATACTTGGCCACTTGGTTTAACTATTGCTTTAAACCTAATTTATTTTAAAGGCGATATTTTTATTATGTCATTAATGCGCACGCCGGAAGAAATCGGCTTATACGGCGCGCCTTATAAAATTTTAGAAGTTTTAATCAATATCATCTATTTATTTTTGGGTTTAATTCTGCCGATTCTTTCCGCCAGTGCGGCTTTAAAGGACTTTAATAAGATAAAAAAAGTGATCCAGCAGACTTTTGATTTCTTAATTATTGCGACTACCCCAATGATTGTCGGCGGTTATTTTTTAGGGGTGCCATTGATGATTTTAATGTCGGGCGCGGATTTCGCCGTGTCTGGTGAAATTATCAAAATTTTATTTATTGCCACGGGCACAATTTTTATTGCCGGGCTTTTTGGTTATACCATTGTTGCCCTAGGTGAACAGAAAAAAATGATTAAGTTTTATGCGATTAATGCTATGATTTCCATTATTGGCTATATCATCTTTATCAGCCGTTATGGTTATTGGGGCGCGGCCTGGATGACAGTGGCGACGGAAAGTTTTATTTTACTCACTGTCGCTTATGTAATGTATCAAAAACTAAAATTTTTGCCCAACTTAAAAATTTTCGCTAAAGCAATTTCGGCCAGCTTAGTGATGGCGATACCGCTTTACTTTTTGACGCTCCCGTTTTTTGTCTCAATCCTTCTTGGCGCCATTGTTTATTTTATCACCTTATATCTGATCAAAGGCATTGACCGAAATTTAATTTTAGAATTAGTCGGCGTGAAAAATAATGAAAAACTTAATCATTAAAGATAAAATTTACGGGACTTTTAAAATTAATGAGCCGGTTTTAATTAAATTAATAAATTCATCAGCACTTCAACGCCTAAAAGATGTTGATAATCGCGGCGCCTGGATTTTGCATTATTCCCATCGCGGAAAATGAGCCGCTTTGATCATTCTCTTGGCGTGATGCTTTTATTAAGGAAATTTAAAACGCCCCTTAACGAACAAATTGCCGGGCTCTTGCATGATATCTCACACACGGCTTTTTCCCATGTTGTTGATTTTGTCTTTGGTTCGGAAAAAACTCATGATTATCAGGATAAAAAAATGCTTCAAGCTTTTGAGCTTCAGGGGATCAATAGAATTTTAAAAAAATATCAGATCAATCCCGCGGAAATTCTTAATGAGAAAAATTTTCCTTTGCTTGAGCGCAAATTACCGGATCTTTGTGCAGACCGAATTGACTACACTTTGCGCGAACCATGGTTTAATCGGCTTTCTAAAATTAAGCCGAAAGAATTTTTAAATCATTTAAAAGTTGATAAAAAACACTTTGTTTTTGTTGATAAAAACTGGGCAAAAAAATTCGGGTTAGTTTATTTAAAACTTGATCAAGTGACTTGGTGCACGCCGCTTCAAGCATCACTTTACCAAATTTTAGCCGAAGCGATTAAAATCGGCTTGAAAAAAAATTATCACTAAAAAAGATCTATTTACGACAGACAAATTATTGCTTAACAAATTAAAAAAATCAGCTGATCAAAAAATCTTAGCAAAAATAAAATCGCTAAAAAATTTGAAGATAAAAATCATACCAAAAAACCAAGCTGATTTTTTTACTCATTCCAAATTTCGGATTGTTGATCCCTATTTTATTAAAAATAATAAACTAATCAAGGTTTCCTTGGTTGATAAGAATTACCGGAAAAAAATCAACCAATGGGCGAACAAAGCCAAAAAAGATTTTTGGATCAAAATCCTTAATTCTTGATTCTTTATTAATTATTCGCATAATATTTTCGTAGATTCGCATTAATATATGTTCTGGTTTGATTTTAATTGGCAAATTCAACATTTTTTAAATCAATTTTGGTGGCAGATTAATTTTTTGCTTTTAGTAATTTTAGTTATTCTTGGTTATCTGGCTTATAAAAAACCGCTCTATGCTTGCGCCTTAACGATTGTTTTATTGCCCACTTACCTTTTCCGCTCAAACATTTTAGGCATGCCGTTTACTTTTTTAGAAGTTTGTATTTTAATAACTTTCGTCGGCTGGTTTGCATCGCAAATCGCAAATCGCAAATCGCTGATGAGTTTCAAGTTTCAAGTTTTATTGATTCTAATCGCCGCAACAACATCTCTTTTTATGTCCCCTGACTTTCGCGCCGCGGCGGGGATTTGGAAAGCATATTTTATTGAACCAATTTTATTTTTTCTCGTTTTACAAAATATTATTAAAACGGAAAGCGATAAAAAAATTATTTTATGGTCTTTGGGCATTTCAACCTTAGCAATTTCGCTTTTAGCGATTTTTCAAAAATTTACTGGTTTTGGCATTTATGAACCAAGTTGGACTGGTCCGGCCAATCGCCGCGTCACCTCAATTTTTTCTTCGCCAAATGCCGTTGGCTTATTTTTAGGGCCAATCATTGTAATCTATTTCGGCTGGCTTCTGGCTGAAATTAAAAACTTAAAAACCGTATTTTTAAAATTACTAATTATAACTCCAGCCGCCCTCGCAATTTTATTTACGGTTTCCCAAGGCACGTGGTTGGGACTAATGGCTGGCATAATCTTTTTTTCTTTTTTTGCTATTAACAAAAAAATGACCGCCGCTGTGATTATTGCTTTAATCATTTTAACTTTAATTTTGCCGGTCTCACGTCAATTACTTTTACCTTTGATTACCTTCCAAGACCAAGCTGGCCAAAACCGTTTGGAGCTATTAAAAATCAGCGAACAATATCTTTTAACCAGCCCAAAAAACTTTATCTTCGGCGCGGGTATTGCCGGGTTTGCCCAAATTCAAAATCTAGCGCGCGACCCCCTAAAAATGGAAGCCCTGCTTTACCCTCATAACATCTTTTTAAATTTCTGGCTGGAAATTGGTTTACTCGGATTAATCGGTTTTATCTGGCTCGTTATTAAATTCTTTCAAAAAGGTTTTGCCATTTTTGCCAGAATTGTCATTCCCGCCCGCTTCGCCCGCGAAGCGAGGCGAGCGAAAGCGGGAATCCATGACCTAAAATGGATCCCCGATCAAGTCGGGGATGAAAATCATTGGCTGACACTCGGCTTCATCGCGGCGATGATCGCTGTCATTGTCCACGGCTTAGTTGACGTCCCCTATTTTAAAAATGATTTAGCGGTTTTGTTTTGGATTATTATTGGATTAATTTAATCAATAAATTAAAGTAGGGACAGAACATTGTTCTGTCCCTACTTATTTTTTTATTCCAATTTTATTTTTTTAGTATTCTATCAATCATCTCTTTCGCCCGTTCTTTGCCGCCCAAACCAAAAGCAATCCCGCCGGCTAAAGCAAACATTAAAACTAAGCCCGTAAAAAGAATCTGGATTAACTCCGTGGCGACTTTGAGCTGGATCAGTGCCGCCATAAAAGTAAAAATCAAAATCGCCCACTTTGCCACATTGGCCAAAAAATCTACGGCCGCAAGTTTCGCCGCTCCCGCGGTCTCAACAACCAGCGTCTGAACAAAATTACTGACAATAATACCGACGATCAAAATCACCACCGCAATAATGACGCTAGGAATATACAACACGACTTGCATCAAAAATTCTGAAATTTGAGTTAGGCCTAAAATATCAGCCGCACCGACTAAAACCACAGCATATAAAAACCAAGTGATCAAAAGCCCCAGGGTCTTGCTAATTTCCATTTTAAAGCCGATTTTTTCTAAAATCTTTTTTAAACCAGTGGTTTCAACCGCCCGATCCAAATAGGCTTTCTTTAGCAAGGCCGCCACTAAACGCCCCAAACCATCGGCAATAAAAAGCCCAATAATAAAAACAATAATTGCTCCCAAAACATTTGGGACCAAATCAATAACCTTAAACCAAATTTCACTTAAGGTCGCCGTTAAAATTGCTCCCCAATCATTTAAATTGGTCATAAATTTTACCTTATTTGTCTCAAAAAATTGGATTAAATTTAACCAGCGCCGGTGGCTTCAATCAAGCTATTAATGACAAAGGTCGTGATGGCATAAGAAACAAAAATTATCACTAAACCAATAATACCGGCGGTAATAATCTTTTTTGCCTGTGAGACTTTCTCTTCGCTCCCGGCCGAAATCAGCCAAACAAAACCACCATATAAAACTACGATGATCGCAATAATCCCAAGAAAGCCAAGCAAAACATTAACAATCGCCATCACACCTTCGCGCAAATCTTTAGTGCCTAGACCGGTAAAAGTACCATACTCTAAACCAACGTCTAAAGTAGCTAAGGCCGGCAAAACACTTAGGCTAAAGAGACTAATGACCGAAATAACCATCAAAATTTTTTTCATTTTTTTCACCCCCTTTCTTAGTTTAAAACGAATCAACGCTTAAACTTAAGTAAATTAGACAAATTTTAAAATCTAACCTCAATATACCATATAATAAAAAATAATGATACCAACGAAAGGAATTTTTACAATAGACAAGTTCACAAAAATATGCTAAAATACAATAGCTATGAATCATTCAAGATTTAAGCTAAAAATCCCGACGCTAAATCGGGATCCCGACCGAAGCGTCGGGATAAAAACAAAAATCAAACTAAAATTTTCAGCTAAACTAAGAGCCGGCATCTTAGTCTTTTTTGTTTTATTGCCCCAAATTAGCCTGGCCCGCAACTATAACCCAAATAACATCATTACCGACCAAGAACTATTCAACAAAGACGCTTTGAATAAAACGGCGATTCAAAAATTTTTAGAACGAGAAAATAGCGTTTTAGCCCGCTACAGCCAAGTCGCTGACAGTTTGCCAAAAAAAGCTTCGGAAATTATCTGGGAAGTTAGCCAACGACACAGCATTAACCCTAAATTTTTATTAACCACTCTGGAAAAAGAACAGGCTTTAATTAGTAAAAGTCAGGCCACGGAAAAGGCGCTTGACTGGGCAACCGGCTATAGCTGTTTTGGCGGCAGCTGTAATGAAAAATATCGCGGCTTTTATAATCAAATTGACGCCGCCGCCGAAACCCAACAAATTTACCGCCAAAAAGCCAACCAATTTTCTTTTCGCGTCAACCAAGCGGCAAAAACTTTTGACGACTATAATTTAACGCCCGCCAATCAAGCCACGGCCAATTTATTTATTTATACCCCTTATGTCGGCTACTCTCCCGAACTGGGCGTGACCAAACCTTATGGCGGCAATCGACTATTCTGGCGAATTTGGCACCGTTATTTTTCCCACCAAAAATTTCTAGACGGACAAATTATTACTGATAACGCTAACTATTGGCTGATTCAAAATAACCAGAAAAGAAAATTTGTTTCGCTTGATTTATTTTTAAAAGATTATCAGGCAAGCCAAGCGATTACGGTCACGGCCGCCGATCTCGCGGCTTATCCCGATGGACCAGAAATCAGCTTTGCCGAAAATACAGTGGTCAAATCTTTGGAATTAAATCAAATCTTTTTACTGACCGAAAATCAAAAAAGGTTAATCAATGACACTAACGCCTTAAGCTTATTAAACGAAGTCCGGCTCGCGCTTAATGAAAATGAAATTCCGGTCGTGACCGAGGCAAAATTAGCCAATTATGTTTTAGGCAGTCCAATCACGAGCGTCACCATTTATCCCCAAGGAAAATTTTTTCAAGATGAGACCAATCAAATTTGGCAAGTTCAAGACGGTTTAAAGCACGCTGTTGATCAAGCCGTCTGGCAAAGTCGTTTTGCCAACAAGCAAGCTGAGCCGGCTTTGACCGCGGACTTAGAAAAATACCCAACCGGTGAACCGGTCAAATTAAAAGACGGCACTTTTGCCTTAAACCCGGAAACAAACAACTATTATTTAATCTCTAATGGCGAACGAATGAAAATCCAAGATCCGACCGTTTTTGACCGAGTTTACGGCTTAGACAAAAAAAATAACGCGATCCGGGCTTCTACCACTTTGCTGGGAATTCATAGTGCCGGAGAAATGATTGATTTTATTGACGACACGGTCAAGGAAGAAGCCGGCTCAATTTCTCAAATAAATTCATCAACTAATTATACGGCTAATTTTGTGGCTTTGAATCCGGACGGTTTAATTTTGGTTAATGGCCAAAGCCAAACCGCAACGGTTAGTTTCAAAAATACCAGCGGTTCAATTTGGCCGAAAGGCGAAGTTTGGCTCCAGGTGACGGATAAAGACAAAACGGAAAGTTCCTTTGGCGTTAAAGATAAAATTAATTTTAATGAATCAAACGTCGGTTTGGATCAACTGGCAACTTTTACGGTTAATCTAACCGCCCCCACCAACCAAAGCGGCTTATTAAATCAGGAATTTGGTTTATACTACAACCTTAACGGCACGCCGACAAAAATTATTTCTATCGCCAAATTTATCATTGTTAAGCCCGGCGTCGCGGCTCAAATTTTAGAGCATAATTTGCCGGTGGCGGTAAAAAATACTTGGCGGCCGCTTCAAATTACGATGAAAATAAAAAATGTGAGTGCTGATACGATCTGGCTTTCGCGTAAAACGGCTTTGGAAATTTATAATAGCGACGGTAAAGCCAGCCCGTTTTATGATGCCAATGATTGGGTGAGAAAAGAAGTCGCCGCCGTGCCGGTCGGCAAAACTTATGTTAAGCCCGGCGAAATCGGCGAATTTAAATTCACCATTAAACCCATGGGCTTAAAGCGCGGCGTGTATCTGATAAAATTTCAATTAAAACTTTTGGATAAAAATAAAACCGTTTACCTAAACGGTGGTGAAGACTGGAAGCGGGAAATTCGCGTTGATTAAAATAAAAAATCCCTCTCTTAAGAATAAGAGGGGTTAGGGGGAGTTATGATTGTTTCATAACCCCCTCTACCTCCCCCTTATCTTAAGGGGGAGAAATAATAAAAAATCTCAAAAATTTTGGAATCCCGCCTCTGGCGGGATTTTTTATTTTTGTTATTGCGATCCCGATTTTACATTGGGAGAAGCAATCTCTATTTTGAGACATGCTACGTAATTTTTAATTTTTTAATAATCCAGCTTATCCACCCATTCCGGCACTTTGGCATCAGCGACAAAATCATACTGCGGCGTATAAGGTTTGATGTCTAAAATTGGCGTCTCATCAATCACATCTAAACCTTTAACCGTAATAACATTGTCTTTTATTTTTAAAATCTCAACCGTTGATAAACCAATCGGATTTGGCCGCGCCGGACAGCGACAAGCAAAAATCCCGACTTCCGGGACAATGCCGTGTTTGCTTTGCGGCACATGACGCAGTTCACAACTATCAACTTTATGTAACCAATAAATGACGACTAAATGGGAATAATCATCTAAACCTTCCAGGGCAGGCTGATATTGCTTTTCAATCACTAAATCAGTCATTACTTCACGCCAGCCGCCGGTGTGCCTTTTTTCCTGATTTTTAGCAAAACCAATCGGTTGAATTTTTATTTCCATAAAATTATTTCCTAAACAAAAATTAATGAGGCGGCGGCGACATTTCTAAAATGATAGCTTTGAGCTAAAAAATTTAAGCCGATGAGATAAAAAAATAGGCCGATTAAATACCAAGAAATTTTTTGGTTAATCGCCCATTTTTTCATCACCACATCGCCAGCGATTAAAATTATTCCGCCGACTAAAAGCAAAATGATTGGTATGTAATTCATGATTGTGCAACTGTCTTAGTCAAAAAGCCGTAGATATAAATTTTGTTATCTACGGTTTATATTATATATCATAGATAACAAAATAGCAGGTCTACACTAAAAACTATTATCATCTTTCCGTCCACCTCACCTTGCCTACCCGACCAAAACTCTT
>MHII01000002.1 GCA_001817425.1 Candidatus Buchananbacteria bacterium RIFCSPHIGHO2_02_FULL_39_17
GGTAATTGGCTCCATTCCCATTCGGAGACATTCTCCGAGCGGCTGGTCAAGATACTGTAGGCGCAGTTGCGGCCCGTCATCAGGCGCGCACTCTTCCAGTCCCAGTCGAACCGCTCCGGCAAAGACTTCAGCGGTAGTGCCGCCATCGCTTTTGCCGGTGAGTTGAGTTGTAGTCAAAACCACCAGATCAATGTCGGCTGGCTGGGCAGCCACTCTGAATCCGGGTTTGCCCAAAATATCGTTAGACCAATTGCTGATTTTGCAACCAGCGTCTTTGAGGGCCGAACGAAACCCATCGGTGTCTTTCGGACCGGTACCGACTTTGATGGTCTTAAAGACCGAAAGCACGGTCATGATCATCCGGGCACCGTTTTTGAGAAAAGCCGTAAATTGACGGCCCGCCTCTTTGGCATTACAAACGATCCGGTCCTGCAATCCAGACTTCTCGAAATCGATCTGATCCCAGTCGGTGTTGGTGGCCAACGTGGACATAACTTGATGAGATTGATCTACGCTGATTCGTCCCATCGTCTTTCTCCTTTTCTTTTGATTTGTGCCAGAGGACTACCTAATGTAGCCACAGCCAGAAAACACCCAATTACCTGCTACTGGCAGGCAGGTTGAGTAACTTTTGGCTATAGCTACACACTATTTGCAAGTAAAATAAGCTAAAAAAACTAATAATATAATACAATACCATAATATAAATTTTTGTCAAATCTTTTTATTTTTCCTATTTTAACACTTCCTTCAGATAACGCCCAGTGTGAGATTTGGTTACTTTAACAATATCTTTGGGCGTGCCTTGGGCGACAATCTCGCCGCCTTTTTCCCCACCCTCGGGACCTAAATCAATCACCCAATCCGCGCATTTAATTACGTCTAAATTATGTTCAATAATTAAAACCGTGTTGCCTTTATCCACTAATTTATTTAGAACCACAAGTAATTGTTTGATATCCTCAAAATGAAGTCCGGTCGTTGGTTCATCTAAAATATAAAGGGTCTTGCCCGTCGAGCGCCGGGAAAGTTCCGTGGCGAGCTTAACCCGCTGCGCCTCGCCGCCGGAAAGGGTGGTCGCCGGCTGACCCAATTTAACATAGCCCAGCCCGACATCATACAAAGTTTTTAGCTTAGCATAAATAATTGGCTGCTTGCGAAAAAATTCAATCGCCGCTTCCACTGACAAATCCAAAATGTCCGCGATATTTTTGCCTTGATAATGAACTTCTAAAACTTCCGCTTTGTAGCGCTTGCCGTAGCATTCCTCGCACTGGACATAGACATCAGGCAAAAATTGCATTTCAATCCGGACCAAACCCTCCCCGGCGCAAGTCTCGCAGCGCCCGGCTTTGGCGTTAAAGCTAAATTTACCCGCTTTATAGCCGCGCAATTTTGCTTCCTGGGTTTGGGTGAACAAATCACGGATATAAGTGAAAACGCCGGTATAAGTCGCCGGGTTGCTGCGCGGCGTGCGGCCAATGGGCGACTGGTCAATGGCAATGACTTTATCAATATTTTCAATCCCCCGAATTTCGCGGTGCTTGCCCGGCAAATCTTTGGCTCGGTAAAATTTATGCGTTAAAGCCTTAACTAAAATTTCTAACATCAGGGTGGATTTGCCGGAACCAGAAACGCCGGTTAAGCAGATAAACTTGCCCAGCGGAATTTTGGCGTTAATATTCTTTAAATTAAATTCGCTTGCCCCGATAATTTCAATAAACTTGCCGCTCCCTTGACGAAAAGTTTTTGGTATCGGAATTTTTAAACCACCAGCCAGATATTTCCCGGTCAAAGAATTTTTATTTTTTTTAATTTCCGTTGGCGTGCCCACAGCCACGACCTCGCCACCGGCCTGCCCCGCCCCCGGTCCAATATCAATAATCTGATCCGCCGCGGTCATCGTCATTGAGTCATGCTCAACGACAATCACCGTATTGCCTAAGTCACGCAGATGCTTTAAGGTATCAATTAATTTCTGATTATCTTTTTGGTGCAGACCAATCGATGGTTCATCTAAAATATAAACCACGCCGGTCAAAGAAAGCCCAAGCTGGGTCGCCAAGCGAATGCGTTGGGCCTCGCCGCCGGAAAGCGTGGTTGAAGACCGATCCAAAGTCAAATAGCTTAAGCCCACATTTTCTAAATATTTGAGGTGATTGATAATTTCTTTAATCGCCTGATCAGCAATTTTATGGTCACGGCTGCTTAAAACATCCTTGCCATTTTTATCTTTTAACAAATTTTCAAAAAAAGAAAGACTGTTAGTAATCATTTGGCTGGTAATCGCCGAAATATTTAAACCACCAACGGTCACGGCCAAAAAAACAGGCTTAAGTCTTTTACCCCGGCAATCAGGGCAGATAAAAACCCGCATATATTGTTCAATTTCATTTTTTAAATAATCAGAAGCCGTTTGTTGGTATTTTTCTGTTAAAATCGCCAAGACGCCGGGGAAAATCATTTTTTTGCCATTAATTTCATACTCAACATTCAAACTGCCCTTAAAAATAAGATCAATCGCTTTTTGACTTAAATCCGCCACCGGCACACCAAGGGAAAAATTATTTTTTTTCGCCACCGCCTCTAAAAGCTGCCAGTAGCTGTTTTGGTTGGAAAAATTCCGGGCCCAGGGTTTAATCGCGCCTTGGGCTAAAGTTAATTTTTTATTGGGAATGACTAAATTCGGATCAACTTCCAGCCGAGTGCCTAAACCAAGGCATTTCGGGCAAGCGCCGGCCGGCGAATTAAAAGAAAAATTTCTTGGCTCTAAATCCGACAAAGTGATTTTACAATCCGGACAAATGTAATGCTGGCAGAAAAAAATTTCGCTTGATTTATCTTTTCCGTCTTTTGACTCAAAAACAACTAATAACTGACTATTGCCCAAATCCAAACCCAATTCGACAAACCGGGAAAGCCCTTCTTTAAACAACTCTTTTTCCTTGGTGTTATAAACTAACTCGGCCACGACAATTTCCGCTTTTTTTATCCCTTTTAATTCTGCTTCTTTTAAATTTTCCTTTTCTAAATCACGAATCTCGCCGTTAATCCGAAACAGCTTTAAACCGGATAATTTAGCAGCTAAAAAATTTTTGAGCTTGCTATTTTGCTGGCTAATCGTAATCGGCGCTAAAAATAAAATTTTTTGTTTTTCATTGACCTGATTTAAAATTTCCGTGATAATGTTTGAGGAATTTTGTTTAAAAAGTTTTTTGCCGCAATTCGGGCAATGGACAATGCCAATGCGAGAAAAAAGCAAACGCAAATAATCGTAAATTTCCGTGATCGTGCCCACCGTAGAACGAGGATTAACGCCAGCGGAACGTTGATCAATGGAAATGGCCGGTGAAAGCCCTTCAATCGCATCAACTTCTGGCTTGTCCATTAAGCCTAAAAACTGCCGGGCATAAGTGGAAAGCGATTCCACATACCGGCGCTGGCCTTCCGCGTAAATCGTGTCAAACGCGAGCGATGACTTGCCTGAGCCGGAAATGCCGGTGAAAACCACGAGTTGATCGCGAGGAATATCAACATTGATGTTTTTGAGATTGTGAACGCGAGCACCGCGAATTTTGATATATTTGGTAGACATATTAAAGATAAATAAAGTTTGATTTCTCCGACTCTCGCCCCTCACCAAGTCTTTAATTAAAGTTTAATTATTCTTAAAAGTAAGCCGAAGGCATTTCCGAGATTTTAAAACTTAAATTAATCAATACTCTTTCGGACTTGGTGATGGGGTGAACGCGAGCACCGCGAATTTTGATGGATTTGATGGACATAAGAAAATAATTTTGAATTTTGAAATTCGAATTTTGAATCAATATTAAAATATTTAAATATTCAAAATTGAATCAAAATTAAAAATTAAAAATTCGAATTTAAAATCAAAACAAAAAAGGCTTAAACTAAATATATAGTTTACGCCTGTTTTGCGGTTATGTCAAATGTGTGTCTAACAAAAATAACCTATTAATCAATTAATAACCATTACGAAAATCCATGTGGATATGAGGACCTGTGCCATGATTAATATTGTTAACAAAGCTAACATTGGGATTAATTGCCCTAACATTAGTCATTAGCTGATTAGCATTGGCCTGATTAAGACCATTATAAACAAAATCAACCGCATTATAATTATGTTGCGATAAATTACCGTTTGCCGTCCTGCTACCCGGGCGATAACCAGAAGTAATTTGTAATCCTTCGGGTAATTGACTTCTTCGCGCTAATTCACCAAATATATTTTCTATTGACTGAACGGCATTAGGATCAAGCCCGTCTAATCTTGGAGCACCAGGTATAGTTTCAATATGAAAATCAGTTGTTGCCGCAACTGTTCGGTAAGGTCGTGCGGCAATCCCTGATGGAATTTGTTCACCGTCATCAGCTTCTATTTCAATTTCCAATGGTCTTCTAATACTCAATCCTTCCAGCGCCACCAGCCGCGGGTTAACCGTATATAAAATCATAAAAGAAAATAAAGCCAATAATAATCCGGTTAGTGAACCAGTGATAAATTCTTTGGCCCGGCCCACGCGGTCCGGACTGCCCCCGGAAGTCAGCCACAAAAATCCGCCGACCATAATCATAATTGTAGCTAACACCGCGGCTAAACCCACGCCATATTGGTAAACCGCGCCAATGTACTGGCCAATCCAGCCAATACTGCAGGTCTCGCCCGGATTACAGGAAACCGTGTCAAAATTAATCGTCGTGTCGCCAAATTTTATCGCTAATTGCGGCTTATACTTATTAATATCCGACGTTGTTTTACTAACCGCCAGCGTCGGCAGTAAAAACAGGTTAAAAAGAATAAAAGTTGTTAAAAAAAAATTTTTCATTTTAATAATTTAAAAATAGTCATCAACCACCCAATAACATCTCAATGGTTTGGCTAATGGTTGGATTATAATTATTTAAAACCTCAAGTAAATCAGGACTCACGGCTCGATAAATTCCCTGGAAATCGTCTCGGTCTTCTTGGGTCATCTGCTGATAAATATTATTAATCATCTCCGAGTTAATTTGGCCGTTTAGGACCGCATCTCTAAATTCCCCATGTTCATTAAAAAAATTAAAAATGCGCGCCGAGGACCGAGGATACGTCATCGTCATTAATCCGGCTTCACTTAAAATTTGATCAGCAAGGTCAGAATCAAGGCCGCTTAGTGCTTGTTGAGTTTCATTAACATCAACGCCCCTCTCGCCTAAAAATCTCTGCACCGCCAAAATATAACTGGCATCAATTGGCCGCCTAGGTGAAATTGGGGTCAATTTTACTAATTCCGGATTAACCGTATATAAAATCATAAAAGAAAATAAAGCCAATAATAATCCGGTTAATGAACCAGCGATGAATTCTTTGGCTTTACCGACGCGGTCCGGACTGCCCCCGGAGGTCAGCCATAAAAATCCGCCAGCCATAATCATCACCGTGGCTAACACTGCAGCTAAGCCCACGCCGTATTGGTAAACCACGCCAATATACTGGCCAATCCAGCCAATAGGACAGGTGCTCCCTTCCGGGCAAACATAAGGTTTAAAATTCGCGGCGCTAAAATCGCCGATATTAATTTGAATGTTCGGTGTTCTCGCCGTAGTTTCCAATTGTACCGGTTCGGCCAAAACCGGCAAGACAAAAAATAAACCAATCATTAAAACCAGAAAAAAAGTTATCAATGAGAAAAAAAATTTAATTTTCATAATTACCGACTAAGTTCGGCGATAATAATCTTTTCATAAGTGGCCAGCGGCTGGGCGCCGCGAATTAAAATGCCGTTGATAAAAACAGTCGGCGTTGCCCTCACTCCGGCGTCATAACCGTCTTTTAAATCCTGCTCAACTTCCGCCAGATATTTTTGGGACTGCAAGCAACTGCCAAATTGAATGGAACTTAAGCCAATTTGAACGGCAAAAGTTTTCAAACTGGCTTCCGTCAAATTATTTTGATTGTCAAAAATTAAATCATGCATCGGCCAAAATTTGCCTTGTTCATGAGCGCATTGAGCCGCCAACGCCGCCAGCAACGCCTGCGGATGGGTATCCGTCAAGGGAAAATCGCGATAGATAAAAAGAATTTTATCGCCATAATCTTTTAAAACTTCTTTAATCACCGGCAATGCCTCTTTACAAAATGGGCACTGAAAATCAGAGAATTCCACCATCACCACTTTCGCGTCAGTCGGACCAAGATGAGGATCATCGCTCGTGTTTTGGACGCTCAAATTTTGTCTGGCTAAACCCGACTGATTTTGGCCAAAAAGCTGTTGGGGCGTAATTTCTCCCCGTTGAATTAGATTAATGGTTTTAACCAAATAAAAAACCACCGCCGTTAGGATAATTAAAAAAATTGTCAAAAAAATTATGATTAACCGACCCCACCAGCGCTGATGCCATTTTTTTCTTTTTTTTAGCCCAGTTGATGCGGACGACGAGGCCTTAAAATCAAAGTCATCACTATACATAGACATAGGAGTAATAATATTATACCATAAATATGGAAAGAAAAAAATAAGAACTTAAAAGATATTAAATTAAGTCAAAATTCAAAAGGCAAAAGTCAAAAATTTAAGTTAAAAGTTAAAATTTTTATACTTTTGAATTTTGAATTGCACTTTTGACTTTTGATTTTTGACTTTTGAATTGAATACCATGTTCAACGATTTTGATTTAGAACAAAAAATCCAAAAAGATTTAGCCAGAAAAGACAAAAAGAAAAGGCCAAAAATGAAAGTTAGCGGCAAAAGTGTTTTGAAATTAAAAAAAATCATTGCCAAAAAATCAGTTCGGGATTAATAGTTAGGATGGTTAATTATTGACACTGGCTGATTTATTTGCTAAACTATAATTATTGTATTTTCTCTTGAGCTAAAGTATTTATGAATGTTGATATAATTGATATCATCCAACTTGTTTCTGCGATCTTACTTATTACCGCCATTTTGTTTCAAAATCGCGGCGCCAGTCTGGGCACGGCTTTCGGCGGCAGCGACAACATCTATCGCACCAAACGCGGCTTAGAAAAAAATCTCTTCATTGCGACTATCATTTTAGCCGTCATCTTTTTGGGCACGGCCCTCATTAATGCCATTTTTTAAATTTTTTTCTTTAGGCAAAAGAAAAAAATATTTTTCTTTTTTGTATTAAACCCCGCACCTTTTAGTCATCAATGATTTTTTATTTGCAAACATAGCGAGCGAAATGTCCGCCCGAGGCGGACATTCCCGAGCAGAACGCCGCAAACAAAGAATCCCCCGTCCCCGCCTTGGCGGGACGGCGGGGCGGCCGCCTGAGGCCTGCCGGCGCAGGCAGGCGACCGAGTCCAGAGCTTGCTCCGGAGTCAATACTCTTTATTATTATAATTTAACTGAAGCCAAGGTATTTCAATATTATTGAATAGTAGGAGACGAAGTGACTATTAGCTTTGCCAGTGGCTAAAAGGTGCGGGGTAAACAAAAAAACGAAAGTCCTCTTCCTTTTAGCCAGCACTCTTAAATTTACCAATGCCTAACCCAATAAAAAAAATATATTCAAAATTTGGTTTAAATAAAACGAGTAATGGTGATGCCCCACCCACTGATTTTGAACAACAAAAGGAATTTGATAAGAAATTGGTCTATACCTTAAATTCAAAAAAAATTCCAAGCATTAAGCAACTCAAACATTTATCTAAGATTCTTAATCCCCAAGAAAAAAAATTAGTTGGCCTGCTGCTGGTTTTAATTATTGGCGCCGCGATTTTTATCGGTGCCACTTTTTACCGGCAAAACTTTTTACCCGTGCCGATTGCAGGCGGCGATTACACCGGCGGCCTGGTTGGCGCTCCTCAATATATTAACCCGCTCTTAGCCCAAACCAATGACGTTGATACTGACCTTGCCCGTTTAATCTTTTCCGGCTTGTTAAAATATAATAATGAACTTGAAGTTGTCCCTGATTTAGCGGAAAATTTTCAGGTTTCCGAAGACCAAAAAACCTACACTTTTGTTTTACGGGAAAATCTCAAATGGCACGACGGCGAACCTTTGACCATTAATGATGTCATTTTTACTTTTCAAAGCATCAAAGATCCAGATTTCAAAAGCCCGCTGTTAATTAGTTTGCGCGGCGTAGAAATCCAAAAAATTGACGAACGAACCATAAAATTCATTTTAGCCGAACCTTATCCTTCTTTTTTGGAAGTCCTGACCGTTGGCATCCTGCCCGAACATATCTGGGCGGAAATCCCGGCGCTTAACGCCAATCTAACGGAATATAATTTAAAGCCAATTGGCAGCGGCGGCTGGGAATTTAAATCTTTAATTAAAGACCGGCTGGGCAATGTTAAATCTTATACTCTAGTCCCCAATCCGGATTTTTACGATAAAAAACCTTATCTCCAAAAAATTACTTTTAAATTTTACCCTGATTTCTCCACCGCGGTTGATGCTCTAAAGAATCATTCAGTCGAGGGCATTAGTTTTCTGCCCAAAGACCTCAAAAGCCAATTGACCAACAAAAAGAGTCTGAATTTTTATTCTTTCTACCTGCCCCAGTATACGGCAATATTTTTTAACCAAAAAAATAACGAACTCCTAAAAGATAAAATCATTCGTCAAGCCTTAGCTTTAAGTATTGATAAAACAAAAATTCTAAGTGAGGCGCTCCAGCTCGAGGGAGAAATAATTGATGGGCCAATTATGCCCGTCATTGTCCAGCCCAGCACCGATAAAAAAATCAATTTTAATCAAGGACAAGCGGATAAAATCTTAGATGAAGCGGGTTGGCAAAAAATCACCCCAGAGCAGTATCAGGAATTTATCCAAAAACAAAAAGAAAAAAACGCTAACCACCAAGGAGCAACGACCACGGCATCAGTGGCAACCACCACCGAAAATCAGATAACCCAAGGTTTTCTGCGACAAAAAGACGAAAAAATCCTTGAGTTGAGTTTAACAACTATCAATCAACCAGAAAATATTAAGGCAACGGAATTGATAAAAAAATTCTGGGAAGATATCGGCATTAAAGTCAATCTGGAAATTGTTGAGGGTAATAAAATTGGCCGACAGATTATTAAGCCGAGAAATTATCAAGCTTTGCTTTTCGGCATCATCGTCGGATCAAATCCCGATCCTTTTCCTTTTTGGCATTCTTCACAAACTGATGATCCCGGCTTAAATTTAGCTTCATTCGCCAATCGTGACGCCGATAAAATCCTTGAGGATGTCAGAAAAATCACGGATGAAGAAAAAAAGAAGGAAAGTTACCAACGCTTCTTAGATTTATTAACTACTGAATTGCCAGCGATCTTTTTATACAACCCCACCTACACTTACGTTGTTGATAAAAAAATCAAGGGAATAAATATTGACCGCGTAATTATTCCCGCCGATCGCTTCAATAATCTCAGCGAGTGGTATCTTAAAACCAAACGGCGCTGGCAAGGCGGCAAATAGCCTGCCTCGCAGCAAGGCGGGCTAATCGTCTCTTGCAAATGGCTCATCGTTAAGAGTTCCAAAAGTAACAGTTAGATTTGCCCGCCCTAAAATGCTGGGATGGCGAAACCCCGCACCGAAGTCCGCGATTATCATCACTTAAAGTTTCAATTTTTGTCTCGCGCGGAGTCGCCTGCCCGCCTAAATTTTCCAAAAAATAATTTCTGAAAATATTTGAAGAAAAAATTTAATTTAACTAAGACTGAAGTAATAACTAAGTTAAAATTGGAAAACTTAGGCGGGCCTGCAGCTTAGGTATTTTAAAAAGATGTGTTGAGCCAGCGACTTGGTGCGGGGCAAGCTGGTAGACCTGCCCGCCAATGCCTGCGCCGGAGTGGTGGAATTGGTAGACACGTACGGTTCAGGGCCGTATGGGGAAACCCATGAGAGTTCGAGTCTCTCCTCCGGCATAGGCGTAGGCAGGCGGGCGCACTAGCTTCAGGAGCTAGCTCTCGCAAGAGAATGGGAGTTCGAGTCTCCCTCCCAGCATTTTGCGGCGGGCAAACGCGCGGTTCAGGATAGTATGGGACAAACCCATAAGAGTTTCCCGACACACTATATCTTTTAAAAAATAAGAAAATCGGGACAAATCTCTCCCGCGACACCAAAAAAATTCAAATCTCAAATCTCAAAAATCAAAATCCAAAAGTCAAAATTACAATTTAAAAAAGTATTTTATATTAAAACTTTTAACTTTTTGCTTGGACTTTTACCTTTTGATTTTTACCTTTTGATTTTTGAATAACACTTATGTTTAAAAAAACTAAAAAAAGTTATCGGAAATTTGGCCAGAAACAATCTGCCGCTAAATCAGCTAAGCTTAAAATCTACGCCTTAGGTGGCTTGGAAGAAGTTGGTCGGAACATGACGGTTTTTGAATATGGTTCTGACATTATTGTTTTAGATATGGGCCATCAATTTCCGGAAGAAGACATGCATGGCATTGATTATATTATTCCTAATATCAGTTCCTTGAAAGGCAAAGAAAAAAATATTCGGGCCGTAATTTTGACTCATGGCCATCTAGATCACATTGGCGCCGCGCCACACCTCTTACCGCGACTAGGCAATCCTTTAGTTATCGGCGCGCCGATGACCATTGCTTTATTAAAAAAACAGATTGAAAACCATCACACCAAATTTACGCCAAAAACTTTGGAAGTCAAAGATTTAAAACGACCAATTAAATTAGGTGTATTTAAAATAAATTTCTTTCGTGTCACCCATAGCATCAAAGACGCCTTAGGTATTATTATTGAAACGCCCGAGGCTAATATCATTCATCCAGGTGACTGGCGTTACGATCTTGATCCGGTGGAAGGCGAACCCACTGATTTAAAACATTTGGCCAAATGGAAAACTAAAACCAAGCCCTCGGTTTTAATGATGGAAAGCCTTGGCTCCACTCAAGAAGGCCATCAAGGTTCAGAACGAGATATTTATAATAATATGGAAAAAATTATCCGTGATGCGGCCGGCCGGGTAATTTTCGGGACATTTTCAAGTATGCTGGAACGAATTGGTCAAATTATTCAAATTGCCGAACAGTACGGCAAAAAAGTGGCGGTGGACGGTTTTAGCATGAAAGCTAACGTGGAAATCGGCCGGCAGTTTGGCTTTATCAAAACTAAAAAAGAAACTTTAGTTGACATTTCCCAAATTCATACTTATCCCAAAAATCGAGTCATCGTGATCTGCACCGGTTCGCAGGGCGAAGGCCGCGCCGTGTTAAGCCGGATTGCGAGCGGCGAGCACCGCTTCATTAAAATTGAGCCGCAAGACACCGTGGTCTTTTCCTCATCGGTTATTCCCGGCAATGAACGGACCATTCAATATTTGAAAGACAGTCTTTATCGCCAAGGGGCTAATGTCATTCATAAAGAAATCATGGATGTTCATGCCGGCGGCCACGGCAAAATTGAAGACATTAAACTTTTAATCAAACAAGTTCAGCCAACCTATTTAATTCCGGTTTACGCCAATCACTATCTTTTGCGCGAAGCCGCCAAAGTCGCCGAAAGCGTCGGCGTGCCTAAAGATAAAATTTTTGTCGCTGATAACGGCCAGATTATTGAATTTGATAAAAAAGGCGGCCGCCTGACCAGCCAAAAAGTGCCAACTGATTATGTTTTTGTTGACGGTTTGGGCGTGGGTGATGTTTCTCACGTCGTTTTGCGCGACCGGCAAATGATGGCGGCGGACGGGATGATTGTGGTCATTGTCACGATTGACAAGAAAAAAGGCAAACTTGTCCAAAATCCCGATTTAATCTCCCGTGGTTTTATTTATATGAAAGAAAATAAAAGGCTAGTTGAAGAGACAAGAATGAAAGCCAAAAAAATTTTTAAAACCAATCTCAAAGGCGGCATTGATGAAAATTATTACAAAGACCGAATCCGAAACGAAATCGGCCAATTTTTGTACCAAAAAACCCAAAGAAGACC
>MHII01000003.1:0-37924 GCA_001817425.1 Candidatus Buchananbacteria bacterium RIFCSPHIGHO2_02_FULL_39_17
TGGCGTCTCCCGATGTTCGCCAAAGGCGAAATCGGGATCCCAACTTTTCCGACGCTAGGTCGGAATTCCGATTTAACATCGGCACCTTATCAATTAGTATAGGTGTGCGTCGGGACTAACCACTAACCGAAATAGCCCCAAGCGGATTTGAACCGCTGTTACCAGGATGAGAACCTGGCGTCCTAAACCGGGCTAGACGATGGGGCCTCGTTTAATTACTTGCTCAATCATTTTTTTACTTTTCCAACTTTTAAATTTATATTCCTTTTTCTGAGCTTCTGCTTTAGTTTTATGAAACTCTCTAAAAACCAGAGTAACAGGTAATTTTCCTTTAGTGCTTTTACCTTTCCCGCCTAATGATACTTGACTCTCATTTCTATATTTTCAGTGCTACCAATATAATAATCTCCTTTATTAGTTTTTAAAATATATAAATAAGGCATAAGGATGAGAACCTGGCGTCTCCCGATGTTCGCCAAAGGCGAAATCGGGATCCCGACTTTTCCGACGCTAGGTCGGAATTCCGATTTAACATCGGCGCCTTATCAATTAGTATAGGTGTGCGTCGGGACTAACCGCTACCTACCTCGCCTCGGCTAAAGCCTACGGCGAGTCGAGGCGGGGACGATAGGGCCACGATAAAAAGTCAAATCTCAAATCTCAAAATTAATGAGATCCTTCCCTTCGATGCCACTCAGGGTAAACTAAGCTCAGAATGACATTAATCTTCAAGTTCTCGCAATAACTCTCTCTGTTTTTTTGACAAACGAGTCGGGGTTTTAACAATTATTTCTATAAATTGATCTCCCCGACCCCGGCCGCCTAAATGAGGCACGCCTTTGCCGGATAATTTAAAAATCTTGCCGCTTTGGGTGCCTTCGGGAATTTTTAAATTAACTTTACCCTCAACCGTGTCAATCTCAATTTTACCCCCCAGCGCCGCTTGAGTAAAAGAAATTTCCGCTTTGGTGATAATATTAAAACTATCACGCTTAAATCTCGCATCCGGCCGGACTCTAATCTTTAAATATAAATCGCCAGCCGCACTCCCCTTGCCCGCCTCATGTCCCTTGCCTTCCAGCCTGATGGCTTGACCATGATCAATCCCGGCTGGAATTTTTACGGTTAAATTTTCGGTTTGGTTAATTACGCCCTTGCCCCGGCAATGGTGGCAAAATTTTTCCGGCTTTTTGCCCTCACCTTGGCAATCCGGACAAACTGAAGGAAAACCAAGACCAAAGCCAATATTTTTTAAAACTTGTCCCGTGCCGCCGCAGGTTTGGCAGGTTTTCACCTTTGAACCGGGCTCGGCGCCCTTGCCACCGCAGATTTGGCAAAGCTGATGGCGTTCAAAATTAATAGTTTTTTGATTGCCAAAAATTGCTTCATTAAAATCAATGGTAATTTCCGCTTGAATATCAGCGCCTTGGCGCTGCCGAGTCTTTGTCCGCGTCCGACCCCCGCCACTAAATAAATCACCAAAAATATCGCCTAAATCGCCAAATTCAAAACTAAAACTGCTATTATTATTGCCACCGCTCCGAAAAGCTTGGGCAAAATCGGAAAAATCACGAAAGCCTTCAAAGCCCCCAAAGCCGCCTTGAGTCCTAGCCTGCTCAAAAGTCGCGCCATATTGGTCATATTGCTGGCGCTTTTCCGGGTTGCCCAAAACGCTATAAGCTTCGTTGATTTCTTTCATTTTCGCTTCATCGCCGCCCTTGTGCGGATGATGTTGATGCGCGAGTTTGTAATAGATTTTTCTGATTTCTTCAGCGGAAGCGTTTTTAGCCACGCCTAATATGTTGTAGTAATCTTTGGTCATAAAAAAATCAAAAATCAAAAATCAAAATTTTGGAGGTTGCCTTTGGCAACTTTATTTTAATTAATATTTTTGGCGATTAGACCAATAATTAATATTCCCAAAAAATTCAAAGTAAATGATAAAATAATAAAATTTCTATTTTTCATTTTGTTTAAACCCATTAGAACTAAACCTAATTCATCAGGCAAGGGTGAAGCAATAATTAAGGCGCCAATTAACGGCACGAGCCAATGAAAAATTTTTAATTTAAAAATTTCTTTCAGCCGTTTAGCTGGATGATGCTTAACTAAAGAAAGTATATCTGCGCCCAGTCGATTTTTGACAAAACGAAAAAGTAAATAATCACCAACTAAACCACCTAATCCGCCTAAAAGCGCTGTTAGCAAAACCGAATTATTTTTAGCTATCCCCGCTAAAGCCACGGCCGCCGGCGCCACGGTAAAAATCGACACAAAAAATATTCCGGCCAAAAAACTGCCTAAGTATTGCCAACGCTCAAAATCATTAATTAAATTGCTAAGGCTTCCGGTTTTAACTAAAATAAGGGCAATCAAGAAACTTAAAATAATAATCCCCAAATCACGAAATAAATTATTCTTTTCTCTCGTCATTTATTTATTATATCAGAGAGACGAGGCTTTCGCACCTCGCCTCTATTTTATTTCTTGATTACTGATCACTGATCTCTTATTTCTTCTTTAGGTTATCCTCTACTTCCCCTTCCACCACATCACCAGCTTCTGGTTTTTTCTTTTCCTCAGTTTGTGAGTTTGCTGGCTGGTCAGCTTGCCCGCCTGCCGGCTGTTGTCCATACAGCGCAGAGCCGATTTTTTGAATCGCCGCGCTTAATTCCTGCGTTTTTTGCCGGATGGCCGAGATATCTTCACCGTCTTTAATCTTTTTTAATTCCTCAATTTTTCCTTCAATTTCTTTTTTGTCCGCCGCCGGGACTTTATCGCCCGCATCGCGCAGAGCTTTTTCACTCGTGTAAACCAAGGTATCAGCCATATTTTTAGCTTCAGTTAGTTCCTTTTTCTTTTGGTCTTCGCCGGCGTGCATCTCGGCTTCTTTTTTCATTTTTTCAATTTCATCTTTGCTTAAACCGGATGAGGCGGTAATCGTAATTTTTTGAATTTTGCCGCTGGCTTTATCTTTAGCACTGACATTTAAAATGCCATTTGCGTCAATATCAAAAGTCACTTCAATTTGAGGCAGACCGCGCGGCGAAGGCGGAATGCCATCTAGGATAAATCGGCCTAAAGTTTTATTGTCATGCGCCATTGGCCGCTCGCCTTGTAAAACATGAATTTCAACTGAAGTTTGGTTGTCCGCGGCGGTGGAAAAAACCTGCGACTTTGCCGTGGGCACAGTCGTATTTCGTTCAATTAACGGCGTCATCACACTGCCTAAAGTTTCAATGCCTAAAGTCAAAGGCGTCACGTCTAAAAGCAAAATGTCTTTGACGTCACCCTGCAAAATTCCGGCCTGAACCGCGGCGCCGACCGCCACCACCTCATCAGGATTAACGGAAATATTTGGCTTTTTGCCAAAAAATTTTTCAACCGTCTGCAAAACTAAAGGCATCCGCGTCATTCCCCCAACCATAATGACTTCATCAATATCCTTAGTTTCTAAATTGGCGTCTTTTAACGCTTGGCGACAAGGGGCCAAAGTTTTTTCCACTAATTCACCGGTTAGTTCTTCTAGTTTAGCGCGAGTTAATTTCATGACTAAATGCTTAGGTCCGGAGGCATCAGTGGTGATAAACGGCTGATTAATTTCGGTTTCCTGCGCTGTTGAAAGCTCAATTTTTGCCTTTTCTGCGGCTTCCTTAATCCGCTGCAACGCCAAAGGGTCTTTACTTAAATCAAGTCCGCTTTCTTTTTTGAATTCTTTGATAATCCATTCAATCAATATTTGGTCAAAGTCATCACCGCCTAAATGAGTGTCGCCGTTAGTTGATTTAACTTCAATTGTGTCCGGTGAAATATTTAAAATGGAGATGTCAAATGTGCCGCCGCCCAAATCATAAACCGCGATTTGCTGACCTTTTTTCTTTTCAAAACCATAAGCCAAAGCCGCGGCCGTCGGTTCATTTAGGATTAAACGGACGTTTAACCCACTAATCTCACCCGCGTCTTTGGTTGCGCGACGCTGGGCATCGTTAAAATAAGCCGGCACGGTAATCACCGCTTCGGTAATTTTTTCACCCAGCCGGCTTTCCGCGTCCGCTTTTAATTTTTGTAAAATCATGGCGGAAATTTCCTGCGGCGTATATTGTTTATCACCCATCACGATTTTAACGGCATCACCGGCCTTAACCATTTTAAAAGGCATAAGTTTTAAGTCGCGCTGGATTTCTGAATCTTCCCAACGCCGGCCGATTAAGCGCTTAACGGAAAATAAAGTATTTTGCGGATTAGTGACCGCTTGACGCTTGGCTAAAAGACCAGCCAAACGTTCGCCGGATTTATTAATCGCCACCATTGACGGCGTAGTACGCGCGCCTTCGCTATTTTCCAAAACTTTAGGCTCACCGCCTTGGATAATCGCTATGGCGGAATTAGTGGTCCCTAAATCAATGCCTAGAATTTTTGACATAATTTTTTATTCTAATTAATTTTAATTTTATTAATAATATTTTAAGACCTAGTTTTTTGTTAAATATTAATTTTTGTTATTTTGCCACTTTCACCTTAGCCGGCTTTAAGACTTTGCCGTGCAAAGTGTAGCCGCGAGTTGCTTCTTCAAAAATGACATCCGGAGCAAAATCTGGTTTTTCTTCATGACTAACGGCTTCGTGAAATTCCGGGTTAAATTTCTCGCCAATGGTTTTAATCTCTTCAATGCCTAAATTCTTGAAAAAATCAACAAATTGTTTTTGAATATGAAAAAACCCTTTCACCCATTCTGCCCCTTTTTCTTCCTCGGGAATATGGCTTAAAGCCAATTTGAAATGGTCAAAAATCGGCAAAAACTGAATAATTAAAGCGACGTTGGCAAAGTGGAGCAATTCTAAATGCTGTTTTTCCGTGTCTTTTTTAAAATTAAGATAATCAGCCTTTGCCCGTTTCCAACCAGATAAATAATCTTCCGTTTTCTTTTTTAATTCCTCTAACTCAGTTTTTAAATTTTCCATTTCATTTTTAACTTCTGCCATCATTAATTTAACTTATTAATCAAATCCTGTCCGTACTTAACCAAATTAAAATTAGTTTGATAATCCATCCGAATCGGGCCCAAAACGCCAAAAATCCCGTTATTATCTCCGGCTTGATATTTAGCTAAAATTGAGCCGCAGTCATGGCCAAACGGATTTTGCCGGCCGAGAGTAATTTCAATTTCATTCTCTAAATCGTGAAAAAATTTATTAACCACTAAATCCAAATGATCAATCACCTGACTTAAGTGGTAAATCACTTTTGGCTCGACAAATTCCGGTTGAGAAAATAAATTAGCCAGTCCGGTATAATAAAAATCATTATCGGAAAAAGCGACAAAAACCGCGTTCTCGCAAAGTTCGGCTAAAGCCTTGGCTAATTCCTTAACGATTGGCGGCTCAAAACTTTTTTGTGATTTAATTGACCGATTCAGGGTTTCCTGTTGTTTTTTGGGCAAATCTTTTTTTATTAAAAAATTTTCAATAAAAAATAAATAGCCTTTTTCAGTTGGCACCCGGCCAGCGGAAGTATGGGGATGAAAAATATAACCCAAATCTTCCAAGTCCGCCATCTCGTTTCTGATTGTCGCTGAGCTCAAATCAAAATCACCGGCTTCGGAGATTAATTTTGAGCTGACCGGCTCGGCGGTTTCAATATATTGGCTGACAATAATTTTTAACAAATTTTGCTTTCTTTTGTCCATTTTTTTAAAAATTCGGTTAATTAGCACTCTTATCTTTAGAGTGCTAATTTTATTATATAGAGAAAAAAAATTGCTGTCAATAGAGCCGCACAATAAATTAAGCATAAAAAAAACCCCAGTAAATCCTTTTTACTGGGGACTGATGATCGTAAAAAACATTACCAAACCAACGCGAAGATTTTAGGTTTATTAGGATCAAAAGCAATCCCGCCATCGTGCCTAAATGGTAAAAACCAATAAGGCGTTCCGGCCGAATCCTTCTCAAAAACGGCTTCGCCAGCTTGGATTACAATATCAATTGACCCCAAAAAGGAAAATTTAACTTCTGTGACAAGTTTAGCTGGCAAACTTCCAACTTGAATATTTGAGGCATTCTCAATTTTTTCCGGCGTCAAGATGCCTTCGGCGAAAAGAGCTGCCGAAAAAGGCGATTTAACGGCAAATCTCATCTGAGCAACTGAACACCTCACATCTTGATCCAATTTATATAAAATATCCAGAAAGAGAGGTAAAATATCTCTCTCCTTTGCTGGCCAAGATGAATACGCTCGGGCCTTCACTGTCGCCGGAAAAGACCAAATCACCGCCTCCTAAAGATGAAAAATCTTCTCCCTAAAAAATTGACTTCAGCGCAATTGCCATGAGTTATCATCTTTTTTTATTCCTCCTTTTCTTCTTTCATTTCAATCCCAGAACATCCTCCATCATGTACCAACCGGGTTTTTCTTGTCTTGCTAGCCATTTCACGGCGGTTAACGCCCCTTGAGCGAAAAATTCAGGACCCTGAGCTTCATGACGCAACCGTAGCACTTCAGCCGGCCCGGCGAAAACCACTTCATGATTGCCAGTGATATTTCCGGCGCGAATTGAATGAACACCAATTTGACCATTGGGGCGTGGCGCATCACTCCGACCCTGACGACCACAACAAACCGCAAATTCCGGCGAGGAAAAACGGGCATCGCAAATAGCCTGAATCAGGGTTTGCGCCGTACCGCTTGGCGCATCAAGTTTTCGGGAATGGTGCTCTTCAATAATTTCCGTTTGATAATTTAGCGGCAAAAATTTCGCCGCTAAATTAACCAAGTGATTTAAAACCGTTACCCCTAAACTGAAATTGGTTGCTTGTAAAATTGGGATGCCGTCACTTAATTTTCTTAGCTCATTCAATTGGGTCTGACTTAGACCGGTGGTGGCAATAATAGTGGCGACTTTACATTGGGCGGCAATTGCTGTTTGCGGCACTACCGCTTCCGGATCATTATGAAAAATCAGGAAAACATCGGCTGATTTTAATAAATCGCTGATGTTTTCTAAGTGGTCTTTTGGCGGAAATATAATCAAAACTTCGTTTCTGATCCGACCATATTGATCAGCTTTAGTCGGATTTTCAATCCCGGTAGCAACTGAAATTTCTGGATCAGTTTTAGTTAACTCTGCTACCATCATTCCCATCCGACCATAAATACCAGCCAGACAAAGCTTAATTATGGGCTTACCCTCCTTAAATTGTATTTTCAAAAAACTAACCTTATTTTAAGTAACCAGACAAAGAATGTCAATCTTAAAAATATGCTATAATAATATTATATGACACCAACCGCCAACAGTAAAAACCCATTTGTCCATCGCCTAATTTTAAAAATCATTTTAAATCTCTGGACAATTCTAACTATTGCCATTTTTGCCGCTGACTTTTTTTCCGGCAACAAATTTGACAGTTCGGCTTCAGCGATTGGCATTATTTATTTGGCCATTTTAAGCATTTACGCATCGGAAAAAGAATACACTCGTTGGAAAAATCATTTTATCTCAAAATACTTAGGCGAAAGTTTTGTCATTGTTTGGACAATAGTCATGGCAATTTTTGCCGTTATCGCTCCCCTGTCAGCCGGTCAATTTAAAATTCCGGCGGAATTTGCCATAATTTACACAAGCGTAATTGGCGTTTACGCTATTACCCAACACTCAAAAGTTTTACATGACAAACGTCGTCCCCTTGCCAAAAAATAAAAGTTATGTTAGAATAGCTGAGTATGAAAAAGAATATCCACCCCGAATATTACCAAGATGCCAAAGTGACCTGCGCTTGCGGTAACATTTTTGTTGTTGGCTCAACTCTGCCGGAAATTCGGGTGGAAATTTGTTCTCATTGCCATCCGTTTTATACCGGCAAGCAAAAATTACTTGATACGGCAAGACGGGTAGAAAAATTCCAGGAGCGCTTGGCGAAAAAAACTCAAGTTGCCGCAATCCGCAAAGGCAAGCAGGTTAAAAAAATTAAAGCTCAAATCAGAAAGACAAAAATCAAAAAAATTTCCGAGGAATAACCTTAAATAAACAATGGCTCTCTTTAAAGGGAGTTTTTTGTTAAAAAACTATGTCCAAAAAAATAAACGAGGTAAAAAATCAGTTTGAAAAATTAAAAAACGATTTAGCCAATCCGGCGATTACGACCAATCCAAAAAATTTAAAAAAAATTTCCCAAGAATACAGCCGACTTGAGCCAATTATCAAAAAAATTCAGGAACTAGAAAAAGTGGAGAATCAACTTTCATCAGCCCAAAACAGCTTAAGTGAAGAAACTGACTCGGAATTAATTGCCATTGTCCAGGAAGAAGTTAATAGTTTAACTGAACTTAAAAAAAATTTAGAAAAAGATATTATTGAAGGCTTAACTCCTCAAGACTCGCTTAATCAAAAAAATATTATTATTGAGATTCGGGCCGGCACCGGTGGCGACGAATCAGCCTTATTTGCCGCTGAATTATTCCGGATGTATTCGCGTTATGCGGAAAGTCAGGGTTGGCAAGCAAAAATTTTAAGCTCAAATCAAATCGGCTTAGGCGGCTTTAAAGAAATTATCTTTGAAATTTCCGGAAAAAACGTCTATAAAAACCTTAAATATGAAAGTGGCGTTCACCGGGTCCAGCGCGTACCGGAAACCGAAAAAAGCGGCCGGGTTCACACTTCCACGGCTACTGTCGCTGTCTTGCCGGAAGCCGAAGAAACTGATTTTGTTATTAAACCGGAAGAATTAAAAATTGATGTCTACCGCTCTGGCGGTAAAGGCGGCCAAAGTGTTAATACCACGGATTCGGCCGTCAGAATTACTCATCTGCCCACCGGACTTGTCGTCGCCTGCCAAGACGAAAGATCGCAAGTTCAAAATAAAATTAAAGCCCTCCAAATTATCCGTTCTCGACTTTTAGCCACGAGGCAGGAAAAAAAAGAAAAAGAATTAAGAGAAACCCGTAAATTACAGATCGGCACGGGCGAGCGCGCCGAAAAAATTCGGACTTATAATTTCCCTCAAGATCGGATCACCGATCACCGACTCAATGAAAATTTTCATAATATTATTTCAATTATGGACGGAAAAATTGATCCGATTATTGAAAAATTAAAAACCGCTTTCAATCAAATTAATTAAAAAGGGGCAAGAAGCCCCTCTTTAGATGGTGATACTGATTTCATCAATTGTTCGACAAAAATTCATTTTCCTTTTGGTGAAAAAACCTTCTGTGTCGTCTGGCGTGTTCCTGAAAACAGGGACTACGATGAACTAACATGGCTTCACCTTGGGGATTGGCTCCGCAAACTAAATGAACAGTTACCATCGGTTTGCGCCAAAGAAATCCGCTGCCTTTGTCACAAATCCAGCATCTTCGTTTTTTCTTATTAAAGATCAAACTTAAGAAAGCATACATTTTTCATCTCCCCTCTCTTAATAATGCCCATCATCAACGTGTTGATAAAATATTATCATTTTTTATCTTTTTAGTCAACCGGTTATGACAATAAATCAAGCATTAGTTGCCGCCACTAAAAAAATAAAAAATAAAAAAATAAAAACGGCCTCCTTGGATGCGGAGGTTTTGCTGGCTTTTATTTTAAAAAAATTAAAAGAATATCTTTATACTTGTCCCCAAAAAGAATTAAGCAAAAAACAAATCGCCAGTTTTAAAAATTTAATCTCTCGTCGGATTAAAAATGAACCCATCGCCTATCTGACGAAAAATAAAGAATTTTTTGGTTTAAATTTTTATGTTGACCGCCGCGCCTTAATCCCCCGACCGGAAACAGAGTTATTGGTCGAGGAAGTAATTAATAGAATCAAGAATCAAGAATTAAGAATTAAGAATCAGTCACTAACGATTGCTGATATTGGGGCTGGTTGTGGCTGTATTGCCATTACACTCGCAAAAATTTTACCGACGATTTGCAATAAGCGATTTGCGATTAGTTACTACGCCACTGATATTTCTAAATCCGCCTTACTTATTGCCAAAAAAAATGCCAAAAAGCATCAAACTAAAGTCAAATTTTTTCAAGGCGATTTGCTTACACCTTTAAAAAACAAATCAATTGATGTTGTCGTGGCTAATTTGCCCTACGGCTGGCAACAATGGAAAAATAACACTTTAGCTGAAAATCGCGGTCTAAAATTTGAACCACCCAAAGCCATTTTTACTAAAGAAAAAGGACTTTATCTTTACCGCCGACTTTTTCAGCAAATTACTAAAAGAAAACAAAAACCAAGATTTATCTTGGGTGAATTTGATCCGCGTCAAAAAAAATATTTACAAAAAATCACAAAGGAGCAATTCCCGCAATACCAGCTAAAAATAAAAAAAGATTTAGCCAGTCTAAATCGGATTTTTGTCTTAGCCGTCAAGGGTTAAAAGTTATTGATGATTTTTAATCACATTTTCTACCGCTGCCCATTTGCTTTTTCCTTCTTTAGGGACAATAATCACCACTTCATCGCCGGGCAAACCATGAAAATAAGTGACTGAAGCCGTTAGCAGCTTCCAGCGCTGGCCTTCGGCCACCGCATACCAGTCATTATTGTTTTCGCTTTTAGCCAACATCGCGACTAATTGTTGTCGTTCCACTGGCCCAATTTGTTTGTAAACAAAAGAACCATCTTTCGCGATGGTTAATTTTAAAATATCACCCTCAACTAATTTTGATTTAGATGCGTAATTGGCCGGCACATTGAATTCCGCCCCGTCGCCGGCAATCATTTTTTCACCATTGAATACGCCCTCAACGATTCTTGCCTGACTCTCGGCTGGCTCAATAAAACCTAAACTGGCATTATTAACTTCTTTTAAACTAGTTAAAAGGGCGCCGGTGTCAACATTTTTTTCCGCCAAAAGATTCAAAGCCTTTTTGATATTGACTTGAGTGTTTTCCAAAACTTCCTTAATTAAATCAAGGTGGCGGGAAAAATCAGGTGTCTCGTCTATCAAATCTTTCTTTTTATTTTTTTTGATTTTACCTAACATTATTTTATTTTTTTATTTTTGCTCCACCTGATATTTTAAACCGATTTTCGGTAGAGATAAATGGTAGTTGATTTTTGACTTGGTTTATCAATTTTTTCGGCGGGCCAATCCAATAAACTGAAAGCATAAGAAACAATTCGGCCGCCGGGTTTGATTTCTTTTTTTAATTTTGATTTTAATTTTATCATGGCCTGGGGCGTCAAAAAAGTACAAATCACATCGGCCTGACTTAAATCATTTCGGTAAAAATCAGCATATTTCAAAATGGCTTTACCCCCTAACCCCTGTAATCTTATTTTAAACAAACCCAAGAGATATGGCAAGACCGCAATCTCAAAACCAACCGCCGTAGCGCCGAATTCTTTCGCCGCCATTATAATAATCCGGCCATCGCCAGCGCCCAAATCATAAAGGATTTCTCCAGGCTTAATTTGGGCTAAGGTCAACATCCGCCTAACATCTTTTTGCCAAAGCGGCACCCAAGGCGCGGCAATTAAACCCGCGTAAGCGAAAGTACCCAGAATAAGTAAAAATAAAATCAGGAAAATTAACCAGAAAATAAAAACTAACATAATGATAAATATCAAAATCCAAATTTCAAATCAAGGTCAAATGACAAAATTTAAAATTTTTGACATTTGGATCTTGATTTTGATTTGTCATTTGAACTTTAGATTTTGAAATTCTATGGAGTTTTTTCTACAGACGGAATAATATTATCAGCTTTCATAATTCCTAATCGACTGCGCTCTAAAATCTCTGTTTCCACCTTCCGCCGATCTGCGCCGTATTTCCAGCGGGAAAACTCTTTGATCTCATCAATGATTGCCGAATCACCAACCGGTAAAGGAAAAGTATGAATATTAAAAGCCTTTAAGGGCTGGCTGTCAACCAATAATCGAATATAAGCATTAAAGCGCTCAATATTGATTAAATCATATTCATTAACCACCGGCGCCATTTGCTTGGCAACTAATTCTGCATCCTCCACGCCGATTCTAAAGGCAGTAATTGTGCCCACATTGCCAAAAATTGCATCTTTAATTTTGCTGCCGTAATTTTTGCCTTCCACGCTTGCCGCCTCACTTAACTGGCCCAAATACTGATGGGCTAAAATCAAATTTAATTTATATTTTCTGGCTTCAGCTAGAATAATGGCAATGCTATCAGTGACAAAATTCTGAAATTCATCAATGTAAAGATAAAAATCATGCCTTTTTGCTTCCGGCAAATCCGCCCGGGCAAAAGCCGCCATTTGGAGTTTAGCCACGGTGATTAAACCCAAAAGGTTGCTGTTAATCTCGCCAATCTTACCTTTAGCTAAATTGACTAACAAAATCTTTTGTTCATCCATGACCTGCCGAAAATTAAACCCCGAGCGGGTCTGACCAATGATATTTCTCATCATTGCGTTTTCCACAAACCGACCAACCTTGGAAATCAAATAGCCCAGCATTTCTGATTTATGAAAGTCAGAAGTTTTTGCCATTTCTTGTTCCCAAAACGAACGCACCATTGGATCCGTAACTTTACTGATTTTATAGCGTTGAAAGTCTTTATCCGTGAAAATCCTTGGAATTTCAGCAATCGTTCCACCTGACTCTTTATCCGCCATTAAAGTCAGCATCGCGTTTCTCATGTTATGTTCAAACATTGGGCCAATCATCGCCGGATCAGTGACTAATTTATAAAAAATAGAAATCATTTCCTGAATGACAAAATCCTGCCCTTCAATGGTTTCTGCTTCCAACATATTTAAACCAATGGGCCGCTCGGTATCCATGGGATTAAAATAAATGACTTCATCAATTCTTTCTTGAGGAATATTGGGCAAAATACTTTCCACTAAACTGCCGTGCGGGTCAATAACGCAAACCCCTTTGCCGTTTCTGATGTCCTGAAGCGCTAAATTCGCCAATAAAACTGATTTGCCGGTTCCGGTCATACCGATGATGTAAGTATGCCGCCGCCGATCATCAGTTTTCAAATAAACATTAGTCTTTACTCCCCGATAAATATTTTCGCCCAAAAGCAAGCCCTCTTGGGGCAAATTCGGCGGCGGGGCCAACTTTTTGGCCAAGAGCCAGCGGATATTTGGCGTTTCCAAAAATGGCGTGGGAAAGTGATAAAGACTGGCTAATTCTTCAATATTTAAAATGACTTTTTGCTTTTCTTTAAAGTTCCGATAAATAAAATCGTGGATTAAGCCGGTTTGACCGCTAACAAATAATTTAAAAGAGTTGCCATATTGATAAAAATTAAACTGGCTAAAAGAATCAACCACTGACTGGAGATAGCTTTTGGCCATTTCTTTATTGGCGCTGCTGGCAATAATTCGGATATTGCAATCAAGCCCGGCTTTGGCGGTTTTTTCTTCTAAACCCTTAACTGTTTCCTGCTCCATGGGCGAGAGCTGTCGAACAGGTTTTGTTTTTTCTAATTTAATTTGCTCAACGGATTTGGTGGAAAATAAATTAAAAAATTTGAGCAATGTTGAAGTGGAAACATTCATGGCTTCAGCCACGGTCCTGCCTTTTTGAATCTCTAAAGCCACTTTTGAGCCTTTGGCGTGCCAACGCTTTTTAGCTGACCGAGCGATAATCTGAATCGCCACACCGTCAATTTTATTAATTTTACTCAAAGAATTGGTCAAGGCATTAAGCGGATCAGAATTTAAACTTCGATAAGTCTTAATCGGAAAAATATAACTTCGGGTAAAACGGATAAAACCAGAAACAATCTCGCCTTGCGGTGAAAAAATATTATAGTCTTCCATCTCCTTAAGGTTCGCTTCAGGATACTGGGCTAAAATTTGCTCTTCCAGGTAATTGCGCAAATATTTTGGCATGGCAACGTAAAAAGAAATTAAACCCTGCTGGCAAACTATTTCTAAAGAAAAATGATCAGTCCGACCAAAAAACCAAGCGCTAATCCCCCGCTGGGCGCGGCGGCCGCCTAAAGTCGCAAAAAAACTTTCCGCTAAAGAAATTTGGTTTCTGACTTCTTCAATCGTTGCCTCCCTCTCCGCCACTTCAGACGACTCTTTGGGAACAGTCACTAGTAAAATCACTTTTTGAAAAGCCGCCGGCACAAAATTACCAACCCGAAAAAGCGCCCGAACCAAAAAAAGCAAAAAGACAAATAAAATGACAATCGCGGCGAAATCAATAAAAATAAAAAAATAAGATTGGCTAAATAATCCCTGATAATTAGCCATGGCATAGTCAGGCTGGGGAACGCTAAATTGGGCCATTAAAAAATTCATTTTCTTAATTTCATTATTCTGTCCGTCTTAATTTTTGCTTCCTGAATTAGAAAAAATTTATTCACCCCGGGGATTAACTTCAGCCAGTCCAAAATCAGGCGAAATATATTTTTTACCCTCACCTTCGCTTGTCCTAAAAGTTCACTAATTTTTAATGCTGTTTTTTCGCCCTTCGTCTTAAACTTTTGCCGCAACTCCGGCTCCAGCCGAAAATAAGTTTCCGCCAAATCTTCCTCTAAAATTTTTTCAATTTGAATTAAAGATTGACTTTTACCAGATGCTTCTACCCCGGGTTTTGCTTGATCAGTTGGCCAGGCCGGCTTTTTTAAAGGCTCTTGGTCAATTTTTTCAATTTCCGTTAGGACTTCTGGCCTAATTTTTTCCACTGGCGGCTCAAAGACGGCTTCTTTTTCTTCGGTCCCAAATTTAGGCTTAGGCTCGGTTTCATGAGTAGGAAAAATTTCCTTGTTCTGATCTTTATTTTTGATAAAATCATTAATTGCCATATGCTTTAATTATACAATAAAAAGTCATTTTACCAAAATAACTTTTGAGGATCGGTTAAATATGCTATAATTAAGGCAGTTAAAACTAATTAATTAATAATGAGTAGCCAAAGAAAAATTGAATTTGAAAATTTTAACTGGCTTGACTTAACTAATCCAAGCGATAACGAAGTTCAAGACCTTGGCCTGAAATATAAATTTCATCCTTTAGATATTACGGATTGCTTAAAGCCAAACCACCGGAGTAAAATCGATGTTTACCCAAAATACGTTTTTGCCGTTTTTTTATTTCCAGTTTTCAACCGCCAAACGCGTGAAATTCTTCCGGCCGAAATAAATATTTTTATTAGTAGAAATTATCTAATCACCATTAATCGAGACGACCTACCGGTCTTTTCTGATTTTTTCAATCTTTTTACTTTCAGTTCTGATTTACGAAACAATTATAGCGACAAATCACCGGAAAAACTTTTATATGAATTATTAAACAAAATATTTTTATACTGTTTTCCGATGATTGACCACTTAAGTGCTGATTGCGACCGGATTGAAAAAGCGATTTTTTCCGGCCACGAAAAGCATATGGTTTCTGAAATTTTAATTATTCGCAGAAATATTACCGACTTTCGAAAAATCACGCAAGTGCATAAAAATGTTTTAAAAAAAGCAATCTCAACTTTTAAAAAAAGCCCGTACTTTGTCATGAAAAAAACTGATATCTATTTTGAAAGTTTAGTTGATTACACCAAGGAGATCTGGGATAATTTGGAAAATTTAAAAGAGCGGATTGAGGCCTTGCAGCAAAGCAATGAATCGCAGATTTCGTATAAACTTTCAGAGATTATGAAAATTCTGACTATTATCTCGGTTATTACTTTTCCGGTTACTTTAATTGCCACAATTTTTGGGATGAATACGGTTGAAGCCATGCCGTTTATTAGCCAGCACAACGGTTTCTGGTATGTCATTAGCTTAATGACAAGTATTGCCGTAATTATGCTTGCCATCTTTAAAAAGAAAGGCTGGCTGTAAAATTAAATCAAAAGTCAAAAATCTGCGCCCGAGGCACATCCATCTTTGGCGGAAAAAATCAAAATTTTGGAATTCGCTGTTAGGCGAATTTTGTTTAATCGTTGAACTTACTCTGTTTAATTTGACAAAAATTTAATTATATAATATAGTGTAAAATAATGTACATTATCAATCTAGGAGAACGAGAATGGGTATGAAAGTAATTACAGACCCTTTTGATCAGGCGATCCTCAATTTCTTTAAGGAATTGATGAGAGCCAGTCTCATAGGCGGCAATTACTGCTTTGCGGCCGTGAATTTACACGGAATTATCCGCAGCGCCATGGTGCTGACACCGAAAAAGACCTTTCTTAAGGCATTAGAATTTTGGCCAGATAACCAGCCAATCTATATTTACTGGTTAGACTGGTCTGTTTGGGAAAATAAGACGGAACTGCCAACCGTCTTGAGAAGGGATATTGTCCTTGTCACGGATCAACTTTGTGAAGTTGACTCTGTGGCAATGATAGGATTAAACTAAGAATCAAAAAGGAGGAGGATAAGAAATGAATCAACAGAGACAAAATCCGAACCTGGGACACAAGCAAAACCCAATACCTGATACGGTTATTATCACGAAACCGCGCCAGCCGGAAATGCCCTTACAACCACGTGGCGGCGACGATGATGATCGGCTTCCGCTTTCATCATCTGCCAGAGCTGCTATTGGCGAAACAAGGGAGTAACTATGACCATGATCATCCAATGTTGTGTCTGCCAAAAAATTAAGGTGGGAGATCAATGGATCCTTGCCCAGCACACGGATAAGACCAGCCACGGATATTGCCCGGAATGTGCGGCAAAGACATTGGCGAAAATCTACGAAACGGAAGTAGCCAGAAAAAAAGCAATAACAACGTCCACGACTACTCCTTAGAGCCCCCCCCATACACAGCCCTGCGAGCACCACCAGCTTGCAGGGCACTTTTTTTATTTAAAATAAATCCCCTCACCCCTACCCTCTCCCCCTTATTAAGGGGAGAGGGATAAAGGGAGAGGGGTTCTTGATTAACTTGACTTGCCCCGCACCAAACTTAAATTAAAAATAAATTATTTAAAATTATCAACCGAAGGCGATATCCGCGCCAGATTTCACAACAATAGTTAAAAGTTAGTTCACGAGTTTGGTGCGGGGTTTACTAATTCGTTTATAAACAAAATCGGCTAAGGCTTCAGCGGATTTTGGCCGGCCTAAACTTTTAGCCGCTTTTTTCATTTTCTGAATCTTTGTTGGGTTTATTATCAACTGATTAACGGATTTAACAATTTCCGAAAAATTATTAACTTTAATTCCAGCGCCTTTTCTCACCAAGAAATTAACATTATCTTCCTCCTGCCCGGGGATTACTTTATTAATTATCATTGGCAGTCCCAAAGCTAAACATTCAGAAACCGTCAAACCGCCGGCTTTGGAAAAAATCAAATCAGAAACCGCCATTAATTCGTGCATGTTGTCAATAAAACCAAAAATTTTTACCTGATGATTTTTACTAAAATCTGAATTGTCTAATGACTCTTTTAAATCAACGTCACGACCGGCCACGACTAAAAATTGAATCTTGTCACCGTTTTTTTTCTTAACGCCGGAGATAATTGTTTTTAGGACGGAAAAATTAAATTGGCCGCCGACAATTAAGAGGGTAAACAAGTTTGGATTTAAACCGAACTTTTGCTGCAGGATTTTTTTATCAAAATTTTGGGCAAATTTTGGCTCAATCGGAATACCGGTCACCGCCATTTGACCTAGCTTAACGCCATAACCGCCCAAGCATCTGGCCACATCTTGGGTAGCGCAGAAATAGTAGTTAACCTCGGGATCAACCCAAAAACTATGGCAGCCAAAATCCGTCACCACCATTGACGAAGTGATATCAATAACATCTTTGGCTTTGGAATAAGAAACTAAAATCATGGGCAAGGGATGGGTGGCAATAATAAAATCCGGCTGAAATTTTCTGATGAAAGGAATAAACCGGCGCGAAATGGCCAAACGTGACAAATAGCTTGGCAACTTCTGATTTTCTTTATTATTAAACTGGCGATACAAAAACCCCCAGATTTCTGGTTTTTTCGACGAAATATAATTATAGCCGTCAACAAATACTTTTTTATATAAAGGGTTAGCAAAATCAATAATATTGACGTTTTTAACTTCAACCGCTGGATATTTTTCCCGCCATGCTTGCTCAACGGCTTGAGCGGCCTTGACATGGCCCATACCGCCAGTGGCGTAGACAATCAAAACTTTTTTCATATTATTTTTTCCACGAATTTACAAATCAACCCGCCCAAATTTTCTAAAGACATAATATTAAGTGTTTAGTCCAAAACTAGATAAACTAATATTGATTAACAAATTTTCTAATTCAAAAAATTTAGGCGGGTCAGCCACAAATCTACAAATATTTATAAATTTGTAAAAAATTTGTAGATTTTGGGGATTATAAATCTTATTTCTTGACTTTAATAATAAATCCCTCTTTTGTATCATCAATAAAATAACCACTAGCTTCAATTTTTTTTCTAACTTCATCCGCTTTCCGCCACTCTCTTCGGTTTCTTAAATTTAATCTTTCTTGCGCCAATTTAATAATTTCCGAAGGAATCTTTGGTTTTTTTACTTTTACTAAATTCAAACCTAAAACTGAATCAAATTTCAAAAGCGTTTGTTTTCTAGCGGCTGACGGCATAGTGTCGTCTTTAATCAAATCCCAGACAACGGCTAAAGCCTTAGGCAGATTTAAATCATCATTAATGGCTTTCAAAAAATCCGCTTCATATTGGGCACAGCCGATTTTCGGCTGATCATATTCCGCCATAACCTCATAAAGATTATTCAAAGCATTCTGGGCGGCCTGCAAAGCATCCCAAGAAAATATTAACTTCTGCCGATAATGGGTTTGCAAACATAAATAACGATAAGCCAAAGGATTAAATCTTTTATCAATGGCCGTCTGCAGAGTAATAAAATTGCCTTCGGACTTTCCCATCCGGCCAGAATCAACTATTAAAAATTCGTCGTGAAGCCAAAACTTCACTGTTTCCTTGCCAGTCAGACCCCAATTCTGGGCCCGCTCATTAGTGTGATGGATCGAAACATGGTCAATACCGCCACAATGAATATCAAATTCTTTGCCTAATTTGGCAATACTCATCGCTGAGCATTCAAGATGCCAGCCGGGAAAACCTTTGCCCCATGGGCTTGGCCACTCCATTTGGCGCTTTTTGTCTTGAGGCGAAAACTTCCATAAGGCAAAATCAAATGGATTTTTCTTTTCGGCGTTAACCTCAACTCGCGCGCCGGCTTTTTGACCGCTTAAATTCAGCCCGGCCAGCTGCGCATAGTCCGGAAATTTTTTGGCGTTGAAATAAACACCATCGCTAGTTTGATAAGTCAAACCTTTTTTTTCTAAAACTTTAATAAAATCAATCTGCTCTTTGATATAATCAGTGGCTTTGCACCAGACTTTCGGCGCTAAAATATTTAAATCTTTTAAATTATTTTTAAATTCTTTGGTGTAAAATTCAGCAATTTCCCAAACTGATTTTTTTTCGCGTCTTGCGCCTTTTTCCATTTTATCTTCGCCGCTATCGGCATCTGAAGTCAGATGGCCGACATCCGTGATATTCATTACGTGTTTGACTAAATAGCCATTATAAAGCAATGCTCGCTTTAAAATATCTTCAAAAATATAAGTCCGCAGATTACCAAGGTGGGCGTAATTATAAACCGTTGGTCCGCAGGCATATAAACTAACGGTTTTGTCTTTTAAGGGCTTAAACTGTTCCTTTTTGCGTGTCAGGGTATTATATAAAAAAAGTTTTTCCATAAATAAATTTTAACGGTTTTCTGAATTTTAAGCAAGAAAAAAAGCGACCCTGTTTTGAGCCGCTACTATTTCCCGGCCAAAAAATGGCGGTGGAAATTCTGCATTATACTTGCCATACCGACAAAAAACCCGCCCCAACCCAAATGATCCGCCCAAATCTGCCAATCCGGCCAAATGGCAATAATAATCGCTAGGCTGTAACAAGCAGAACACAATTTTCCAGCGGTATTTTCCGGCACCACGGTTTTACTGGAGCGAAAAAATTTGACAAAAGCCAGAAATAAAATTACAGACATGCCAAAAAGCGACAAACCAACCAGCCATGGATCGTAAGACCAAAATTCAATCACGCCCAATGGCATGACTAATGTCTTATCCGCGATTTTGTCCAAAAGCGAACCAAGGGCTGAAGTCTGATTTAAAGTCCGAGCGATGACCCCATCAATTAAATCCGTCAGAATCATAACTATTAGGATTATCGCTAAAACTTCATTACCGCGGTAATCAACCAAAATTACCCAAGGGAAGATGGCTAAAGCCACGATTAAACGGCTACCGGTCAGTTTATTAGCGGAAAGCCAAGCAGGCCAACGATTTTTGATTAAAGTGATTAAAATCTTTTCTTTTATTTCTAGAATTCGATCAATTAAATTCTCAAAAATTCCGGCTAATTTTTCTATCCAAACAATACTTCGAATCAGCGCTGTCATGTTCCCACCCTCCGGTTTTATGATTTCAATGTGCCAGAAAAATCTTAACAAATTTTATTTAAAAAGGCAAGAAAACAAAAAACAAAAATTATATTCTTGCTTTTGCTATTCTACCATTCGTACGAATAAAGGATATATTTAAATAAAGTTTCAAAATCCAAATTTCAAATATCAAATAAATTTTAAAAGCTAAATATCAAAAATAATATATAAATTATTTCTTATTTTTTACCTTATTATTAACGCTTCCAGGATTCGTCTTGGCGCACCAATAAATCAGCGGCAAGATCCGGTTCAGCCATAATTTCTTTAACCGCACGCTCCATCCGCATCCCTTGCGAACCTTTGATCAAAATCAAATCGCCCTCATTAATTCGGTCTTGTAAAAATTTGCCCGCCTCAACACTATTTTTAAAATGAAAACAATCCGCTTTAGCAAATCCCTTGGCCACCGCGCCCCGAGTAATATCACGCGACATCTCCCCAACCGTAATTAAAAAATTAACACCGTATTCAACTATTGCCTCGCCTATTTCCTGATGAGCCAGTTCAGTATAACTGCCTAGCTCCAGCATATCGCCTAAAACAGCATACTTTTTACCACTCTTTGGCAAATTAATTTGATTTAATTGATATAAGGCTTTTTTGACAGCCAAGGGCGACGAATTATAAGTGTCATCAATCAGCAAAGTATTTTTAATACCTTTGATTAAACGCATTCGCCCGGCCGGCGGTTGAAATTTTTTTAAATTCTTGGCGATTGTTTCTAAACTTAAGTTAAAAATCGCTCCCACAACAATAGCAACTAAAGCCGGATAAATCAAATGTTGACCTAAAACTTTAGGCAAAAAAATATCTTGGGTTTTACCTTGATCATTAACCTTAAAACTAATGCCTTCAAGCCGAGTGATATCTTGAAAATTAAGATTATGGCTAATATTAATCTCGCTTGCCGCAAAATCCGCTTTATTTTGTAAACCAAAACTTAAAATCTTAGCCTTGGTTTTTTCTTTCATGGCCCAGACCAATTCATCATCGTAGTTTAAAACCGCCGTGCCTTGGACTGACAAAAATTTGATTAATTTACTTTTTTCTTCAGCGATATTCTCCGCCGTTTTAAAAAATTCTAAATGAACCGGGGCAATCGCCGTGACCACGCCAATATCAACCGGCACAAAATTAATCAGATACTGGATATCGCCCGGATGATCAGCCGCCATTTCCAAAATTAAAATTTTTGGATAATTCTTATCAAAATGAATTAATAAACTTAAGGCTCGGATAAAAACCGCTAACCAACGAATGATTGACTTGCCGCCTGACTCTAAACCAATGATGGTGAGCGGAATCCCAATCTCATTATTATAATTTTTAAAACTTTTTCTGGTATTAAAATTATAAGCCAACACCGAATAGATGGCTTCAACCGTTGAAGTCTTACCGACGCTACCGGTCACGGCAATGACTTTAGGCTGGTATTTAGCTAAAATGGCTTTAGTAAAAAACCGTAATTTTAACTCAAGAATTTTTTTAAATAAATTTTTCATTTTTTAGGTTCTAGGTTTTAGGTTCTAGGTTTTAGAAGGTCAAATAAATCTCTAAAACCTATACCTAACATCTAAATTACTGCCTTTAGTAGTCCGGTTCTATCTGATAATAGTTTAGCAAAAATTTCGCAATTTCGCCAAAAAGTGGACCAATACTATCAGAGGCAAATCTGGGTCCGTTTTTTATTTTATCCATCTTAATTAAAATGACAAAAGCGGGGTTGCGCACCGGGCCAAAACCAACAATGGTGTGAATCGTTTCATTGCCATAGCCGCCGCCCGGAGCCGGGATTAAAGCTGTACCGGTCTTTGCCGCCAAATAATAATTTGGCACCTTCGCTTTCCGGTCATAACTACTTTCCACGACTTGAGTAAGCATGCCGGTAATAATTGAAGCGGTTTTTTCACTAATCACCTGACTAATTGATTCTGGTTTGGTTATTAAATTTGTGCCGTCAACTAAAATTTTTTCTGCCACAACATACGGCTTCATTAATAAACCATTATTCGCAATCGCCCCGTAGGCAGCGGCTAATTGCAACGGCGTCACGCTTATGCCATAGCCATAAGAAGCGGTTAAATAATAAACATCAGCAATTTTTTCTAAATTTTTAATACTGCCGTCAACTTCGGTCTCAAGCTCAAGACCAGTAACCTGACCAAAGCCAAAACGCTTAACATAATCTTGAAAAACATTTCTGCCGATTTGCTCGGCCGCATAGGCCGCCCCTAAATTCAACGATTGGGCCAGAGCTTGAGTCATCGTCTGCTGACCATACGCCCGATTGTCAAAATTTCTAATCGTAAACGGTCCGATTTTTAATTCGCCCGTATCCTCATAAGTGGTTTCCGGCGTAATTTTACCAACATCTAGGGCAGCAGACATAGTCATAGTTTTAAAAACTGAACCTGGCTCATATTCGTAAAATATCGCCGGATTATTAAAATAATTAATGTCTTTGGTTAGTTGGTATTCGGCCGGATCAAAATCAGGATAGCTGCACATCGCTAAAATTGCCCCAGTTTTTGGCGCCATAATAATGACGGTGCCGCCCTGGGCCTGATAGGAATCATAAAATCTCTTTAGTTTCTGACAAGCGGTATATTGGATTTGCCGATCAAGGCTTAAAACTAAATCAATCCCGTTTTCCGCTTTTTTAATTGATCGTGGGCCAATCGTGATTAAAGAACCAATCGCGTCTTTGAAAGATTTGATTAACCCGGGACGACCGGAAAGCTCTTGATCAAAATATCCTTCTAACCCATATTGACCAATTTTTTTATCATCTTTAATACCAACAAAACCAAAAATATGGCTGCCTAAGCCTTTCTCCGGATAAAAACGATAAGTTTCCGGCAAAAAACCAATACCGGCCAAATTTAATTTTTCTAATTCTTCCACTTGCTTTTTTGTGACTTTATGTTTAACCGGTTCATAAGGATCATTTTTTTTAGAAATCCGGACTAAAAGTTCTTTCCATTCTTTTTCCTCCAAATTTAAAATTGGCGTTAGGCGATCAATAACTTTACCAACATCACTAATTTTTGCCGGCTCGGCATAGACCAAAAAATATTCACGATTAGTCACTAAAGAATATAATTCCCCGTTTTCCCGAACATAGATTGAGCCACGCTGAGGAATTAAACTTTTTAATACTTCTTGTCTTTCTTGAGCTAATGACAAATAAAATGAATGTTGAATAACTTGTAAAAAAAATAAGCGGAAAATAATCGCCGCGCCAAAAATAATGATAAAAAAAAGCAGGATAGAAATTCTTTTATCAATTGGAGAAACTTTTCCTTCCATCGGTTTTAGCTGATTGCTAATCATCATAATTATTAATCAATTGTATGTTATGAATTATACCTGAAATCTGACTACTTAAAAACCCCGTTGCCTTTTCAACAGGGTGATAAATACCAAGTCTTAAAAAAATTTATCGGGCAATCGCGACCGGCGTCATGGACAGATAATCAGATTCTGAAACTGTAACCATACCCAAATGTTCAACTTTTTCCTTAACTTGAGTCATGGACTGCAAACTTAATGCTTCAAGTTCCAAATCAGCGCTGGCCTGATTTAATTCATTGAGTTTTTTTTCCAACTCCTTGATTTGATAACCTTTGGTTGCCAGAGCGTTAACTTGAATTAAATAACCTAAAAATAAAGAAATAATAAATACCCCAAGGATAATTTTAAACGCGCCTTGATTAAAAATTGGCATAACCGTTCGTTTTTGGATTAACGAAAATCTCCTTGACCATCTTGGGCCTGATTTGTTTCTTTTTGCCATAAATAAATATTTAGACATATTTTTTGTTTTGGTTTTTTTATTTATTTTAGATCTTTTCCATCACTCGCAACTTGGCACTTCTAGCTCTGGGGTTTTCAATAATTTCTTGAGGTTTTGGCAAAACCGGTTTTTTGGTAATAATTTTTAATTTTTTTAAATGGCCACACTGACAAATCGGTAATTCCGGCGGACAAATACAGTCACGGCTCTCGCGCCGAAAAAAATCTTTAACTATTTTATCTTCCAAGGAGTGATAACTAATAACCGCCAATCGACCACCCCTGGCTAATAGTTTTATGGTTTGCGGTAAAACATTTTCTAAATTTTCTAATTCCTGATTAACCGCGATTCTTAAAGCTTGAAAAATTTTAGTCGCTGGATTGATTTTTGATTTTGCTTTATAAAATTTACGGTAAATTGCTGAAACGATTTTGACTAATTGAACCGGCTCGGTAATGGGGCTAATTTTTCTTGAAGTAATAATTTTTCTGGCAATTGGAACAGCTAATTTTTCTTCACCGAAATTCTTAAAAATTTCAATTAACTTTTCGAGCGAGCGAGTATTTAAAATTTGGCTCGCCGTTAAATCAGTCTGCCGGCCAAAGCGCATATCTAACGGTCCCGACGCCAAAAAACTAAAACCTCGTGCCTGATCTTGAAGTTGACCACTGGATAAACCAAGGTCAAGTAAGATACCGTCAGCTTGATTAAATTTATGGTCATTGGCAATTTTTTCTAAATTTTTAAAATTATCATTAACTAAAGTCAAACAATTTTTATTTTTTTGATTTATTTTTGTTGTTGCCTCAAACGCTCTTAAGTCTAAGTCAATGCCCAAAATTTTTCCGCCCGGACAAATTCTTTTAATTAATGCCTCAGTATGACCGCCAGCGCCTAAAGTACAATCAATAATTTTGCTACCAACTTTTGGCCGCAAATAATGAATGACTTCCTCAACCATTACTGGTAAGTGCTGATAAATCATATTAATGTCCAAAGATTAAACGCCAAGCTCACCTAGGGCTTCAGCAATATCAGCGCTCTTGCTTTCCGTGCCTTTTTTATACTTATTCCATTTTATCTCATCCCAAATTTCAAAACGATTATATAAACCGGTAATCACTACTTTCTTTTTTAAATTAGAATATTGACGCAGGTATTCGGGTATAAGCATCCTGCCTTGGCCGTCAATTTCAACGTCCATGGCGCCAGCTAACATTAAACGGGCAAAAGCCCTAGCATTGGCCTTAGCAATGGGCAGAGAAGCTAATTTTGGAGCTAATTTCCTCCATTCGTCTTTAGTGTATAAAGAAAGGCAGTCGTCTAGCCCTTTGGTGACCACCGCCCCCTTGCTTAAAAATTGGCGAAACTTAGCTGGTACTGCCAGCCTACCCTTTTGGTCAATGGTATGTTGATATTCGCCAATAAACATAATTTAACTAATAGCAAACCGCATATAATTTAGAAATCCACAATAAAATTGACTTATCCCCACTTTCATCCACTTTTTACCACTATAATTTCATTTTATACCACAAAAGATACCTTGTCAACCACTAGCCAAATAAATAAAAAAATGGCGAAAAGTGCCATTTTTTAAATAAAATTTCTCCTTTTTGTCAAGATTTTCTTCTAATCTGTGGATAAATCAAATTCTAACTACTCTTTACCCTAATCCGCTAGGATTATATACTCTAATTTAAATTTCAAGCTTAATTTTAATTTTCTTAATTACTTCGTTTAAATTAGTCTTAGTTTTAACTAAGTATTCATAATCGCCAATGGCAGCGGCTTGATCAAACGAACCCTGATCAGCCAAATTACTCAAAATAATAACAGGCAAATTTTTTGTTTCTGGACTTTTCGCAATCTCATTTAAAATACTCAAACCATCAATGTCTGGCAATAAAATATCAAGTAAAATAAAATCCGGCTTTTCTTTTGCCAAATAATCCAAGGCCTGCTGACCAGTTTCACAAATAATAACATTAAAGCCTTCATTGCCTAATTTTTTATTCAATAAAAAAAGAAGGTCTTTATCGTCTTCAATGATTAAAATCTTTTTAATTTGATTAGCCATTGTAGTTAAAAATTACCTTGTCTACTTATTGTCTCGCCCCGCTCTAAGTTAATCATTAAAACTTAACTTTAGAATTAAGTGAGCCGAAGGCGTTTTCGCGCCTGAAAAACTTTAAAAATTATCTTAAATCTTTTGCGAACTTAGGGCGGGGTCGTCTTCAATGATCAAAATTTTTTTACTATTAGTGATCATTAATTTAATAGGATTAATTTACTAAGTTAGACTAGCGTAGATTAATTTAAATCTTTGATTCTAATACTTGGTTCTTGACCGTAAAACGGCTCAACAACATCCCCTGTTTTCGCCTGCTTAATTTTTTTATTAATCACTTGGATTAAATTATCTTCATTTTTAAATTCAATTAAGGTAATACCGATAACTGGAATTTTTAATGCCCAGCCAAAAGTGTTAGCGGTAATAATGCCAATCCGAATAGCAGTAAAAGGGCCGGGACCGGCAATAACAGCTATTGCGGTCAAGGTTTTCAGTTGATAGCTTTTAGCTTTTAGTAAATTATTGATTTCGATCAATAATTTCTCGGCTTGCCGGTATTGAGCTAAAAAATCTTTCTTCACCATCAACTCACCTTTATTGATTAAACCAAGAAAAACTTTTTTCTCGTCAGCAGTATTAATAATAAGAATCATACTATAAATATTTTTTAAACCAATCAACCACGACCGGATTTACCCTTTTATAATCCTTAGGATTTCGCCAAGTGTGAGGCATATTTTTAAGTATAACTAACTTCTTAATCCCTTTTAACAAACGGTAAGCTACCCTTGAATGGCGGAGAGGTACGCTTTTATCATTACTGCCATGTATAATTAAAGTTGGAATTTTAATCTTTTTGATTCTAGCCGGAGTATTGTATTTTAATAGATCGTCGAGGTAGGATAATTTTATTTTGAATTTTTTTCGTTTACTTCCGCTATATACAAAAAAATATCCAGTTTCCTTTGCCAAAGGCATTTGCTCTCTAATTGTCTTTTCTGTATTAGTTGTGCCATCGCGAAAAGTTACACCGGCCAAATCAGCTAATGCCTTAACTCGTCCATCTGACGGCGCATAAGTTAAAATTATTTGTCCGCCTAAGCTATGCCCCGCTAAACCAATTCTTTTGTGATCAACAATTTTTTGGCGAGTTAAATAATCAATGACTGACTTTAAATCTTTCAATTCCTGAGAAAAACTAAGGTTTTCAATATTACCAGCGCTTTGTCCAACTTCGTTTGTAAAATCAAAGCGTAAGGCCAAAATTTTATTTTTCTCTAATTCACAAGCCAAAGTCTTTAAGTGCCTCTGTTCCTTATAACCCTTTAAGCCATGGCAAATAACAACCGCTGAAAATGGCGGTTTACCTTTGGGTACGTTTAATATCCCGACTATTCTTTTACCAAGATTATTTTTCAAACTTACTCTTTTTTCCATTAATCATCACTTATTTTGTCAATAATGATAATTTTTCGGCCTTCTAAAATATCATATAAAAATCTGTCAGTAATGTCCTGACGGTATCGAAATTCGGAAACAGTCATGCTTGTATAATTAATTGAATGATTTAATTCCTTTTCAAAATCTTTGACAATGCCAGCTAACTTTTTGCGGTTGACCATACCAACTACAAGCATATCCGTGGCAAAGCCTTCAATGCCGACAAAAGCCCCAGTTAAAATAAATAACTTGACGGCTGACATTTTCTCAATCTTGCTGACAAAGCTTCGCTCCAACAGAAGCTGGGCTTTTAACAATAGAGCTTTTAACTCAGGAAATAAAATGAAATCTGAATCAACTAAAAAATATTTTTTGCTGCTTTTTTTTATTTTTGGTTGATGTTTCACTTTAGCAGTTGGAGTCGACGCGGCCAGCTGGACTGATTTAACAATCCCAATTTTTTCCAAATTATCAATTTCCCGACGAATTGAATTTAACTGAGTTTTTATCTTTCTGGCTAATTCACGCAAATAAAATGGCTGGCTTGGATTATTCAAAAAAAGCCTTAAAAGTTTAACTCTGGTGGTTGAACCAAAAAGTTGTTCAAGCATAAGTTATTAAATTATAATTTACATTTCGAATTTAAATTAATATCCACTGGTAAGGATAAGCTATCTATAGTATAATATAACCATTCATTGTGAGCAAATATGGATTTTTTAGACGGAAAAATTAATCAACTAGTGGTTAGTCAGCATCCGAAATTAAAAAATACGGTTAGGACTTTTGCCACTAAACCAAATCGCGCTTTAGCTAAAAGTTTAGGCAAAATTTTTGGCCTAATTGAGATTGAATCAGCTAGCCCGCAACTGCCGGCTTTTATCGACTTGATTATTGAGGAAATTAAGAATAATTACTACCATCCCAAAGGTTTAAAGACTCTCACTTTTGAACAAGAAATTTTTGATCTTGGCCAAAAATTTGAAGCCGCCCTAAAAAAAACCAATCTGGCGATTGCCACTTTTATTGAGACCCAACAGATTAGTTTAAACTTAGAAAAAATAAATATTTTGATTGGCGTCAGTCACAACCTTAACCTCCATTTTACCGTCAGCGGCAACATCAACGCCTATCTTTTTTATAATTTAAGCCGAGATAATTATCGCATTATTAATGTTTTAGAGCCTAATCAACCTTTTTCTGCACCCATTGATCCGTTAAAATTTTTTTCCCAGGTAATTTCCGGCCGCCTAAGGCCTAAAGACTTTTTTTTCATCACCACGTCGAATCTTTTGGACTACTTTTCCTTAGAAAAATTAAAAAAAATACTAACTGAGCAAGAATCGACCGAAGGCATAGAAAATCTTAAACAACTTTTAGAAAAAATTGAAGTGAAAAAAAATTTTGGCTTATTAACTCTGGAGCTTGATAAAATATTAGTGCCCGCAAAAAAAACCTTTGAAAATAAAGATTTTGATTACCAAAAGGCCGCTTCCAAAGATTCCATGATTGCTTTAATTAAAACCGAGCAAGACACCCAAAAATTGCTTACTCCGTCAGTGATGCCGGAAATTAAAAAATACGCTTCTTCGCTACAAACGGCTTTTAAAAATTATCTGAATATAGCTAAGACAACGACGGAAACATTCTATCGCCAAAAAAATATCGTACTTCGACCGCCGATTAATTTGCCCAAAATTTCAAACCTTAAGCCAAAATTTAACTTTGGACCAAAAATAGATATTAATTCAAAATTTAAAAGGATCAATTCGCTTAGTGATATTTCACGCCAAAAAATTTATGGCGTTTATGGTCAACTGATAAATTCTCCGAGAAAAATTTTATTTAAATTGAAAAATTTGCCCGCCGTTGAAAAAATATTTTTCGCTTTTCAAAAATATTTCAATCACCTACTTATAAAATTCAAAGCACTGCCAAAGTCAAGCCAAATTTTGTTAATTATCACTATTATTTTGGGAGTTTTATTTTTAAACAGCCTAATTTGGCTTGGTTTAAAAAATTCGGCCCAGAAACGATTTGAAACAAATAACCAGTTCATTTTAGACGCCGAGAACAAAAAAAATGAGGCTTTAGCGACTCTGATCTATCGTGACGAAAATCAAGCTCGGCTACTTTTAATTCAAGCTAAAGAATTAATTACCAGTTTAAAAGGCACCACCAAGTCCCAGCAAAATCAAGTTGGCCAATTAATCAGCGAAATTAGTAATGAATTATCCAAACTTCAGCATCTGACTGAAATTGCCGAACCAATTCAAATTATCAATTTTCAAAATCTTGACGCCGGAGCAAAAATCGCGCCGTTTGCTGTTTTAAATCAAAAAATTCTTTACACCCAAAACCAGAGAAACCAAGCTTTGTACCAGGCCAATCTTGACCGCCGAATCGTCACCGCCTTTCAGTCAGTGGAAATTAATCCGGGAATTTTAATTTTTGGGGTGCTCGCTGGAGAAAACGAAATGCTTTTTATCAGTGAAGAAAAAAAAGCTTTTAGTTTCAATCCGATAAATCAAATAATCAAACCACTAAAAATTTCAATTAGCCATGATGACAAAATTATCGACAGCGCTTTTTTTAACAATCGTTTATATTTATTGAATTCGGCGAAAAACCAAATTGATCGGTATCCAAAAGCTGCTGACGGTTTTGACAGCGGCGCTAATTGGTTAAGCGAGCCGACTGATTTAAGTAAAGGCGTTGCCTTGACGGTTGATGGTGCAGTTTATATCCTGAAAAATAATGGCGAGATTGCTAAATTTCAAAACGGCAAAAGCGTTGAATTTAATCTTGATTTGATTGATCCTAAACTTAGTGGACCGACAAAAATAAAAACTACCGAAAATTCTAAATATCTCTATTTGCTTGATCCGCCGACTAAACGACTGGTCGTGATTGACAAGGAAGGTAATTTGATTAAACAGTATACTTCAGCGGTATTTGATAATTTAAAAGACTTTATTTTTTCGGAAGCGGATAAAAAAATTTATCTCCTTTCCGCCAGCACCGTTTTTGGTATTCCGGCTAATCATCTAAAGTAAAGAGTATTGACTCCAGAGCAAGCTCTGGACTCGGTCGCCTGCCTGCGCCGGCAGGCCTCTGGCGGCCGCCCCGCCGTCCTGCCAAGGCGGGACGGGGTATTCTTTGTTTACGGCGCTCCGCTCGGAAATGCCTGCCTCGGGCGGACATCTCGCTCGCTACGTTTGCAAATAAAAAATGGGGAAGAACGCGGGAGGCGAAACTTCCCCAGCTGGGAATCTGTCAGGCCGTTACCCAACAACATCGATTACTCAACGCCAGGTTTAACGGGGTCAACTGATTTAAGGGTGGTATTCCAAGATTAGTATCCAGACTAAATCTGGCCTAACGGCAGCTATAGCCACCAGCGACTCAGCTCAAACCCTAAAGCTTCATAGTCTCCCACCTATCCTATGCAAAAAACAGTTCCTTCATCAGACCATACAAGAGGAATCGAACCCCTTCCTACCATGGCCAAATCTTTCCGACTCCCACGGCAGTCACCATTCTGTTTCCCAACTTTTTAAGCTTAAACAATCCTTAAAAAGTTGTCAAATACTAAAGCCGAGACATTTCTGCCTCGGCTTTTTATGAAATCTTTCGATAATAATTCTACTTCAAAGTCACTTTGGCACCGGCTTCTTCTAAAGTTTTCTTCATTTTTTCCGCCTCTTCCTTTTTCACGCCTTCTTTAACCACTTTGGGCGCACCATCAACTAAATCTTTAGCTTCTTTCAAGCCTAATTCCGTAACCGAACGGACCGCCTTAATCACACCAATCTTATTATCACCGGCCACGGTTAATTCAACGGTAAAAGAGGTCTTTTCTTCAGCGGCTTCAGCCGCGGGAGCAGCACCAGTGGCGGCGACGGCCACGGGCGCGGCCACCGAAACGCCGAATTTTTCTTCCAGAATTTTTACCAGTTCGGCTAAATCCATCACTGACATTTTCTCAATTGACTCAACCAAACTTTTAAATTTTTCTGGCACTTCGATTAACTTTTTTTCTTCGGACATATTTTTAACAAAAATTAGATTAATTGTTAAATCTTAATTATTAACTATTTTTTTGCTTCACTGCATTTAAAATATAAACTAAATTTCGTAAATTGCCGACGAAAACATTGACTAAGCCGGAAATAGGCGAACTGATACTACCCACGACTTTTGCCAAAAGCTCAAGCTTGGTTGGTAATTTAGATAGGGCCAAAATTTTTGTCCGATCAAAATATTGGCCTTCAACGATGCCGCCAACGGCCAACATGGCCTCGTGATCTTTGGCAAAATTCTGGACAGTTTTTGCCGGCGTCACTTCATCTTCATAACTAAAAATTGTGGCAATGCCTTTATTTAAAGTTTTTGGATCAACCCCCGACACGCCAGCCTGTTTAAAGGCTAATTTCAGTAAAGTTTTTTTCGCCACCAGATAATCAAGATTTTCCACTCGGCATTTCTTACGAAATTCTTCCACTTCTTTAACTCGTAATTTATCAAAATTAACAAAAACAATGGCTTTTGATTTTTGCAATTTAGCGATCAAGTCAGTAACGGTCTTTTCTTTTTGTTGTTTAGTCTTGGCCATACCCGGTAGTAGAATTTTGATTTGATATTAAATTTAAACCAAAAATATTAATAAAACATTTATCTAATTTTTTGTGCCCAGTATTTTACCGCCAAGAGCGGCTTATCAAAATTTCACTACCGGGCATAAAAAGACTGTGGCTTAAACCACAGACCTTTAAAAACTAATAGCTCTCAGCTAAAAGCTGAATTGAACCTGTGCCGGGCTGACTTTTTGTCTAATTTAAGCGGCTTTTTTCTCGTCGCCCCTGACGGTCTGTGGCTTGATTATTTAATTTTACCTTTTTAGTATAGCAAGGATAAATAAATTGTCAAGGAAAATTGGTATACCCTAATGCCACCGTTATAGTGGGGTTAATCTTTTTAACCAAAACAGAGCTTCATTCCGCTGGCTGGTATGCCACACAATGCCAAAAAACATTGGCGTCTTTAACAAAAATGAATTAAAAAAAAGACGGAAAGTATTAGTTCTTTTACTTTCCGCCCAAATATCTGGTTAGGCTGACACCGCAAGTGTTTTGTCTTTATCGGAAGACGATTATTTGCCTGCTCCGATCACGACCAATACTGGCTGCACCCACTGTTCATCGGTGACTGCGACAACCTGGTCCGTGGTAAACGAAATGAATTCATCTGCATAACTAACGACCCGCGGGTTCTCTTCTGGCTTCAAAATGAAGCCGCGGCAATATAGATCGTCTCGTTGGCGGTCTAATTTAAACGGCCTAACGGCTTGGACGCGAACAATATCATCTTCGCGCCGAACTTCAACGACTCGGCCGATACTAATTAATAATAGCTTTTGCAACATAACACCTTGCTTTTGCAACATAATACCTTCCTCCTCTTTTTTTTGTTCTGGTCTCATTGCCTTATTTGTGACCAGAACACTGAACCATGGTAGCAGAATTTAAAAAATTGTCAATAGGCCTTGCAGCTCAACTAATGACCGTGCCACGAAACGTTTTAGTTGATAAAAATCTTTTTAAATTAACTAAATCACTACCTTTCATCACCACCAATTTCATCTGCCACTTTTTGGCTAAACGGCTGGCCACTGGGTCAAACGGCACATGAGCGCCAGGGATCCATTTTGTGCCAACAACTTTCAAAAATGCCGGCCAATTCATTTTCTCCTGTGGCTTGGCATCTTTAAACTTTTTCGGGTCTTTATCGTAAACATAAGTGATATTGGAAAGATTAATGACGGTTTTAGCACCAAAAGTTTTAGCGGCCAAAACCGCGTCTTTATCAGAAGAAGAGCCAGGCTTAAAACCAGCTCCCACAATAATCGGCCGGGTGGTTTTAACCGGCTTTGATGGATCGCCTAAAATACTTTCCATTGCTTTCTGACCAAAAATACCGCTGACCAATTCGGCATTAATTTTTGTCGCCGCAATACCAATCCAGTCCAAATCAGTACTGGAAATTTTTGGATTAATTATTTTAGCCGTTTTCTGATAGTTCCTAGAAGTATTGCCGCCGCCACAAACTAAAATCACCCGATTGCCTTTTTTAACATAATCTAACATTAATCTTCTGAATTTTTTCAAAAAATTCAAATCTAAATTGTCCGGCGCGATTAATGAGCCACCCAGAGACATCACTAAAATTTTTGCCATATATCTTAAAATTAAGAATTAAGAATTATGAATCAAGAATAAGTTCTTCCTTAATTCTTAATTCTATTTATAATACTTAGCTTTAGCCTTCACGTGCTCTTCAAAAGTTTTGCTGTAAATTACGGTTCCGTCCAGAGTAGTCAAAAAATACCAGTAAGGATTAGGGATGGGATAAATAGCTGCCATAATAGCTGACATTCCGGGATTACTGATTGGCCCGGGCGGCAAACCTCCATAACGGTAAGTATTGTAAAGATTATCAATTTTAATATCCTCCGCCGACACTCGAGCCGCTGATTTGCCAGTAGCATAATTAACCGTTGAATCAGCTTGCAGGGCGATGCTTTGCTGTAAACGTTTATAGAAAATATCAGCGACTAATTTTCTATCTTTTTCGGTTGCAACTTCTTTTTCAATGATTGAGGCTAAAGTAATTACTTCGTGAATAGTTTTTTTCTGTCTTGAAATTTCCGCTCTTAAATCTTGATTTAATTTATCAGAAAAATTATCAAGCATTTTTCTAATAATATCAGTCAATTCAGCATCACGATAAATCCGATAAGTATCAGGAAATAAATAACCTTCTAAATCTAAATCTTTAGGTTTATTCTTTAAAAAATCATAATTGTTCCACCAGTCTTCTTTTTTTTGGACCACGGCAAAAAAATCAGCCGGTGGGCTAAAACCATTTTCCGCTAAATAATTAGCAATTTGTTGATTATTCCAACCCTCAATTATGGTTAAAGTTATCTCTTTACTGGCGCTGGCGCCGCGACTTAATAAATCAGCAATCTTAGATACGGACATATTTTCTGCCAAAAAATAATTGCCATCCTGCAATCGTAAATTTATTCCCTTAAATAAAACGTATAGCTGAAAGATTAAACCATTTCTAATTAAGCCGGCTTTTCCTAGCTCTTGACTGATTTTAACGCTCCCCCACCCCGGCTCAATTTTAAATTCAATAATCCTTGAATTATTTTTATCAACCGGCAAAAAGTTATAAAAATAATAAAATACAGCAATCAAAACTAAAAGTAATAAAATAAATATTATTTTTTTTGATCTTCTTTTTTTCCGCGGTAAAAACATGAGGTTAATTCAAAAGTCAAAATTTAAAAGTTAATTGTTAATAGTTATTTATTAATTTTTATTAGACTCCGCGCCATTCTCTTTTTACCCGCTCGTAACTTTCTGGCGTTCCAGTATCAAACCACTGGGCGTCTGATTTAAAACCAAATAATTTACCAGCTTTGGCTAAGGTCGGCCAAACATCTTTTTCTAACATAATAAAATCCTTAGCCGGTAGATAATTAAAAATTTTTGGCGATAAAATATAGAAACCGGAATTAATAAAATGAGAAGGGGTTTGGTCAAGTGTCGGTTTTTCCACAAATTCTAAGATCTGATGATTTTCCAGCCGCGCTACGCCATAACGCGTCGGATCCAAAACTTCGGTTAAAGCAATGGTGGCCAGTCCCCCGTTTTTTTTATGAAAATCTAGCATCGCCATTAAATCTAAAGCGAATAAATTATCGCCATTAGACATAAAAAAATCATGTTTAATTATCTCCCCTTTTTCTTTTAAGATCATCAATGGACCGGCGGTGCCACGCGGTTTTTCCTCTTTTAAATATTGAATCTTAATGCCAAAATTAGCGCCATCGCCAAAATAATCAATCATTTGATTGGCTAAATAAGCAATAGATAAATAGATTTCTGCCACTCCAATTTTTTTGTAAATATCAAAAACGTGTTCAGTCAAAGTTCTGCCCTGAACCGGGATCATCGCTTTTGGCATTTGATAAGTTAATGGCCGAAGACGGGTCCCTTCGCCGCCAGCGAGAATAATGGCAAGCATAAATAGTAAATTAAGCAAGATCAGTAAATTCAGTAAAGTCAGCTTAGCTTGCTTAATTTACTTAATTTACTGAATTTACTTTAATATTAATCTTCTATTAATGGCACAAACACAAATCCATGATAAATTATTTCTTTAAATTTATTTTTACCTTCTCTGATAATTAATCTAATATCCTGCTGTTCAGTCGGAATCACAAGTCGGCCGCCGATTTTTAACTGATCTTTTAAGGTATTCGGGATTTCATTAGCCGCCGCGCCAACCAAAATCCGATCAAACGGCGCAGATTCATCTAAACCTTTTGTCCCATCGCGACAGAAAAATTTAACATTGGAGAAATTATATTTAGCGGTATTCTGCTCGCCAAATTCTTTTAATTCGGCGATGCGTTCAATACCAAAAATTTTTCCTTTTGGACCGACAATTTCGGCTAATATTGCCGTTGTCCAGCCTGAACCTGAACCAATATCCAAAATTTTTTGGCCGACCTCTGGTTTTAATAATTCTAGCATAAAAGCGACAGTTAACGGCTGGGAAATGGTCTGACCATGGCCAATCGGTAAAGGCGCATTAATCGCCTCTTCGCTGGCTAAATCCGGCGGCAAAAAATCCCGCCTTTTAATTTTATAAAAAGCGTCAATAATCGCCGGGGTCTTTAAATAGCCATCGCTGATTAATTGCTGGATTAACTCGTCCATGGTGATAACTTACCCCTCACCCCATCCCCTCTCCCCTTAATTAAGGGGAGAGGGGATAATTATAGAGAGAGGTCTAAAAAAGTAAAATTAAAAGAATAACCACTCCCAATATTATCCGATAATAAGCAAATATCCTTAATGAATAGTTCTGTAAAAAGCGCAAAAAATATTTAATGCAAAAATAACCGGTGATCGCGGAAGCCAAAAATCCTAAAAACAAAACTAAATAATTAAAATCACTTGATCGCTCGATCGCTCGATCAACTATTTTTTTCATCCCCGCGGCAAAAATAATGGGAATAGAAAGCAAAAAAGAAAATCGCGCCGCGGTTTCGCGATTTAATTTTTGGCTTAAACCTGCTATAATAGTAATGCCGGAACGCGAAACTCCCGGGATTAAAGCAAGCGCTTGGGCTAAACCGATAATTAATGAATTCTTAAAATTAATTTGACTAAGTCGATTTTGGCCCACTAAATATCGGTCAGCCAGATACAAAATTAAGCCAACAACTATTAACATTGAGGCGACAATCCAAGTCTGGCGAAAAACAGTTCCAATCAAATCTTCCCAAAAAAATCCGACTATGGCCGCGGGAATATTAGCCAAAATTAGGTACCAAGCAAACCGCTGCTCAAAATTAGAATTTATTTCCCAACGGAAAAAACTCTGACAAAAAGCCAAAAAATATTTTAAAATATCTTGCCAAAAAAATAAAATCAAGGCAACGAGCGTGCCTAAATGCAAAATCACGTCAAAAGCCAAATTATCAATAAAATCAAATTTCAAAAAATCGTGCAGGATAACCAAATGACCGGAGCTGGAAATCGGCAAAAATTCGGTTAACCCCTGGATAACCCCGGCAATAATTGAATAAAAAATTTCCATGAAGCGAATTATGAGTTATGAATTATGAATTACGCCGTTTCCCTAATTCCTAATTCCTAAAAAATGGATTACTCTTATATCATTATACCAATAATTACAGCAATTACCAGCCAAGTGCTTAAACTTTTGACTGATGGTATTAAGGGCAATTTTGATTTTAAAAATCTATTTGAAACTTACGGCGGTTTTCCCTCGTCGCACACGGCCTTTGCCGTTTCAATTGCGACTTTAATTGGTTTGCGGCAAAATATTGATTCGCCGATTTTTGCCATGGCCTTTGTCTTTACCACGCTAATTGTCCGCGATGCTTTGGGTTTTAGAAATTTTTTAGGCCGTCAAGCAAAAATCCTTAATTATCTCATTAATAAATTACCCAATGGGGAAAGAAAAAATCTGCCCCATTTTCGCGAAAGAATGGGGCATAATTCAATTGAAGTCTTGGGTGGCGCGATCTTAGGCATTGGCTTGACTTATTTTCTAAATTTGCTATAAAATAGGAAATATTAATGATGAAAGGAGGGAACAT
>MHII01000003.1:37965-38107 GCA_001817425.1 Candidatus Buchananbacteria bacterium RIFCSPHIGHO2_02_FULL_39_17
TGGGCACCCAGGTTTCACTCACAGAAGCTATAAGGACAAGATTCGGCCGTCATGATCTGGAAAAAGCGACAGTAATTGCGTTTTCATTAAACAGTGTGACGATCCGCTGCTCGTCAGGACATAAATCTTTTACTTTACGGGA
>MHII01000004.1:0-3377 GCA_001817425.1 Candidatus Buchananbacteria bacterium RIFCSPHIGHO2_02_FULL_39_17
CAAACTAAACCTATGAAAAAAAATTTAATCATCGTAATAATTGTAATTTTGGTAATCGCCGGGGCTTTGGCCGTATTTTTGGCAAATACGAACAAACAAAACGGTTTGGATAATGTAACGATTAGGCTTAAGTGGCTGCATCAGTCGCAGTTTGCTGGATACTATGCAGCCGCACAGGAGGGATTTTATAAAGATGAGGGAATAAATGTAAAGCTGGTGCCCGGTGGTGCAGAAACTCCATCAATTCAAATAGTGGCGGGCGGATCAGAGCAATTTGGAGTTTCTGGAATGTCGCAGTTAATAGAGGCACGCGCACAAGGAATACCAGTCGTCGCCTTGGCCACAACTTATAGGAAAAATCCGCTCATTTGGTTTGGAATTAGCGAAAATATACGAGCGCCACAGGACTTAGTCGGGAAAAAAGTTGGGCTTACCGTTGGCAGCAATTCTGATTTACTTTTCAGAGCAATGCTTAAAAAGACTGGTATCGATATTAACGATATTACCATTGTGCCGGTTAAATATAATTTATCGCTATTGCTTGAGAAAAAAGTTGATGTGTACGAGGGATATCTAACGGATCAACCGATTACGGCAGAATTAGCGGGGTATAAAACGTATATCATTAATCCGTCAGACTACGGAATCAATTTTTACGGGGATACGCTCTTTACTACGGAAAGAGTTATTCAAGAAAACCCCGACTTAGTAAAACGGATTACTCGCGCAACTCTTAAAGGTTGGCAGTTCGCTTACGATCATCCGGAAAAGGCCGTGGACTACGTGCTCATGTATTCCGATCAACTCAACAGAGAACAGGAGATGCGCGGGATGAAGGCCAGTTTAGAACTTATAAAGCCAGATGATAAGCCAATCGGTACAATAGAAATGGACATTGTGAAGCAGATGCAAGATTTGTTGGTAGATTATGGTATCCTCAAATCACCTGTTGATTTGGATAAATTAGTATCCAAATCTTTTTAAGAAATACAATGCCTCGAAATAAACATGATCCCCACTTAAATGAAACCGAAGTTCAATATAATAGAATTAAAAAAGGTAACATTTTAACAGAGGTTTATCATATACCTTCCTCTACGAATAATGTTGTCCTCTTGTTTTGTTACGGAATACCGAGTCACCCATTTGACAGGTTTCCTTTTGGCTTGGAGTCATATCTGAGACAGGGTTATATATTAGCGTACCCTCACTACGAGGGAACATTTGGGAGCGAAGGGGTATGTACTATTGAAAATGCCGTTAATTCTGTTCTGGTTACGCTACGTGTTTTACTTGACGGAGATCTCTCTGACTTAATATCCGGAGAGCGTTTTAATATAAAACCACAACGAATCATTTTGGTGGGTGGCAGTTTTGGTGGGTCTGTTGCCTTGATTGCGGCGGCAAAATCAGATGAGATTAACAATGTTATTTCCGTTGCTGGGCCAACTAATTACAAGGGGCGAGATTTCTCGAAATTAAAAGATAGGCTAAGCAGAGCTTATAATAAAGAATGGAATATTAGCCCTTTAACGTGGAGGCAACTTATGCGAGGCAAGGTTGATATCAATCCTATAGATTACGTAAAAAAATTGAAGAATAAAAATACTTATCTCATCCATGGCGAAGCTGATCCTATTATTCCCGCAGATTATGCAACTAGACTCTACGAAATGTTGAGGGACGGCTTCGGGAAACATCAAATACTTATAGAACCCAATGTCGGACATGTTGGTTGTCATTATATAGGAATGGATCATGTCCATGAATCGCTTGAATCTTGGTTGAACGAATCGTTGTAACTCATTATGAAAACTATAATATCATTAAAAAATGTTGAAAAGTATTTCAATAGTTTACATGCCTTGAAAAATATAACGTTTGATGTAAATGAGGGAGAATTTGTTTCTATTATTGGGCCAAGTGGGTGTGGTAAGACGACTTTACTGAAAATTATAGGTGGGTTGACCAATTTTTCTAAAGGTTCAGTGACAATAGAGAGCGGGTCGGTGGAATCCGCCCTTCAGGGGAGAAAATTCGGATTTGTTTTCCAAAAGCCTGTTCTACTGCCGTGGCGAAACGTTTTGGAAAATATACAATTACCTTTAGAGATTCTAGACCGCCGCAACGCTTCTGAGATACCTAGTAAATTATTAAAAATAGTCGGCTTGGAGAAGTTTGAGAATTTTTATCCGAATGAGTTAAGTGGTGGAATGCAACAGAGAGTTTCTATCGCTCGGGCATTATCTTTTGGGCCTTCTATATTACTGATGGATGAGCCTTTTGGATCATTAGACGAAATTACCAGGGATCGGTTAAATTTAGAGTTATTGCGGATATGGCGGGAAGAAAGTTCTACCATCTCTTCTATAACATTTGTTACTCATTCAGTACCAGAATCTGTTTTTATGTCAGACAAAGTTATTGTTTTATCCGCCAGACCAGGAGCTGTCCAGCAGATCGTAGATATAGACCTACCAAGGCCAAGAACTTCTGAAATAAAGTATTCAAAAAAGTATCTTGAATTAGTGCAATGTATAAGAAAAATATTAAAATAAAACTAAAGAGAACACTAACCCCTGTCTTCGTATCTTTAGGGGTTCTTGTCATTTGGGAATTTATTGTATCTATCACTAATTACCCGGAATATCTTTTACCAAGACCCATTGTAATATTCAGTGCATTAATTGCGAATTTTAATTCCCTTCTTTATCACACGGGGATCACACTATTTGAGGCTATGGTTGGTTTTGTGATTGCTAATATTTTAGCTTTCTTTATTGCTGTTATATTTACCCATTCTAAGACAATAGAAGCTGGTTTCCATCCTTTTGTTATTGCATTACAGACTACCCCGATAATCGCGATGGCTCCGCTTTTAGTATTGTGGTTTGGTTCTGATATTGGCTCCAAAATTGCGGCTGCTGCATTAGTATCATTTTTCCCAACTATCGTTAATGGAGTGAAGGGGTTAGAAACTATAGATGAGGAGGCTTTAGATTTATTCAAATCTTTCTCCGCCACCCGTCGGCAAATATTTGCAAAATTACGATTGCCGAATTCTTTACCTTTTTTCTTTCAGGCGCTGAAAACATCAGCGGCACTTTCCGTAATAGGGGCAATCGTAGGAGAATTTGTTGGTGCAAACAGAGGTATTGGTTATATCATCCTAACCTCTACGTATCATATGGAAACAGTAAAAATGTTCACAGCCATTATTATGAGTGCCGTTGCGGGCATGTTATTTTTTGGCATTGTTAGCATAATAGAAAAGAAAATTGTTTTTTGGCAAAAATTTTAGTCAAGCAGGTTTGTATTCTCGTCGCCCTTACGGCGAGCGGACAAGGCGTGGAGGGGTTCAAGGGGAGGAAACGCCT
>MHII01000004.1:3391-41488 GCA_001817425.1 Candidatus Buchananbacteria bacterium RIFCSPHIGHO2_02_FULL_39_17
CGCCTTGCCCGCGAGCCGAAGTGTAGCCCCTCCGCCCGCGAGTTAGCGCGGGGACGAGCAGGAAAATTTTCTTTTCCTTTTAGAAGAAAAAATTGGTGGCGCGCAAAATCAAAAAATGTAAAGAAAATTTTCCTGCGAGGCAGTGCCGTTTCGCGGCACGGCGGCGGGGCGGAGCGAATTAGATTTTTTCAGGAATTTTTACTAAAATAGGTTCTGACGTGGTTGTAAAACCACACTAAAACCAGACTTTCCGATTTTTTGGAAACCATTTAATGGGCGGCGCATTGCGCCGCCCATTGATTTTATCTAGTGGATAATTTGTGGTTAATTTTGATTTGTCATGATTAATAAAAACAGGTAAGATAAAGGGGCTAGGCAAGGCTAAATAATAATATAAATTTAGCATTATTATGCCCGGTAGTAGTCCCTCACCTAAAACTCTGAGGGATTATTCCAAGGGTAAACGTAGGCAATTAATTTGAATAAGTCTTTATAAAATAATTAATTAAAATAGGTGAGGGATCACTACCGGGTATGGCTAAAGTTGCGGAAAATTTCGACAAAATTCCCCCTCAAAATATTGAAATGGAGCAGTCGCTTTTGGGCTGCCTTTTAATTGACAAGGATGCGATCATTAAAATTGCTGATATTATTTCAGCTGATGATTTTTATAAAGATAATCACCGTTTAATTTTTGAAACGATCAAGGAACTCTATGAAAAAAGAGAGCCTATTGATTTATTAAGCTTAAGCAGCCGTTTGGAAGAAAAAGGTTTAATTGAACAGGTTGGCGGCCGGTCTTATTTGGCGAGTTTAGCTAATAGCGTTCCCACGGCCAGCCACGTTGTCCACTATGCCACGGTGGTTCAAAATAAAGCGACTTTGCGCCGCTTGATTAACGCTTCATCAGAAATTAACAGTCTGGGCTATCAAGAAGCGGATAACATCAGTATTTTATTAGATCAAGCCGAGCAGCGCCTCTTCACTGTTTCCCAGAAGTATCTTAAACGTACTTTCGTTCCCATTGCTGATGTTTTAACTGAAGCTTTTGACCGAATTGATGAATTGCACCGTGAATCGGGAAAATTACGCGGCGTGCCGACCTTTTTTAATGATTTGGATAATATTTTAGCCGGACTCCAGAAATCTGACTTGATCATCTTGGCGGCGCGGCCATCGGTGGGTAAAACCACTTTGGCCCTTGATATCGCCCGCAATGTTTCCGCGAGAGGCAAACTGCCGGTGGGCATTTTTAGCTTAGAGATGTCCAAAGAGCAATTAGTTGATCGTTTGCTTTGTGCGGAAGCGGGCGTTGATTTATGGAAAATGCGCACGGGGCGGCTGTCTGATCAAGGCGAAAATGATGACTTTAGCCGGATTAACCGAGCGATGGGAACTTTATCAGAAGCCAAAATTTTTATTGATGACTCGGCCAGTGCGAACATTATGGAAATTCGCACTAAAGCCCGGCGTTTACAGTCTGAGCATGGTTTAGGTTTAATTGTCCTTGATTATCTTCAATTAATGGAAGGTTTAGGCAATACCGAAAATCGGGTCCAAGAAGTTTCTGAAATTTCCCGCAACTTAAAAGCGATTGCCCGCGAACTTAATGTTCCGGTTTTAGCCTTGTCTCAACTTTCTCGTTCGGTTGAATCGCGCGATACCCATATTCCCCGCTTGGCTGATTTGCGTGAATCCGGCTCGATTGAGCAAGACGCTGACGTTGTCTTATTTATTTATCGCGAATCAGTTTATCAAAAAGATTTACCGCCGGACCGGATGCATTTAGCTGATATTTTTATTGCCAAACATCGCAACGGGCCAACGGGCAAGGTTAAGCTTTTCTTTGATGAGCAAAATGTCACTTTCCGTAATTTGGAAAGAAAAATTACTGACCAAGAAAATAATTGATAAAAAATGGCAAATTATCCGACGCCGATTAAAAATTTAATTGATGAGTTTGCCGCTTTACCCGGCCTTGGCCCGAAAACCGCTGAACGGCTGGTTTTTTATTTATTGAAACGACCAACGACTGATTTAAATAAATTTGCCTCAGCCATTAGCCAGTTAAAAAATAAAATCACGGTTTGTCAAAAATGTCAAAACTACAGCGAAATTAGCCCTTGTGCCATTTGCCAATCTCGTCAAAGAAACCCAAAAGTGATTTGTTTGGTTGCCTTGCCTCAAGACTTATTAGCCATTGAAAAAACTAACGAGTATCAGGGTGTTTATCATGTTTTAGGCGGGGTCATTGATCCACTGCAAGGGCTTACTCTGGAACAATTAAAAATTCAGGAATTAATCAATCGGATTAAAATTGATGGTGCGGTTGAAATTATTTTGGCGCTAAATTCGGATTTGCCCGGCGAAACTACCATTCTTTACTTGACAAAATTGTTAAAATCCTTTAAAAATATTAAGCTGACTCGTTTGGCTCAAGGTTTGCCCACGGGCAGCGACTTGGAATATGCCGATGAAATTACTTTGACCAATGCGCTTAAGGGCAGACGAGAAATTTAAGGAGGGAAAAATGCCGCTTGATATTCAGCTTCTTCGTTTATATTCTAGTTCAGCAGTTCAGTTGCCGATGATTTTAGCCGTCGAGAACGCCGACCCGGTTTTACGCCAGCCGGATTTTATCCGGCAGCGCGCTGCCTTGATCGTCCAACGTCTAATCGCTCGAATTTTGAATGAAATGCTTAAAGTCGTTCAACCCGTCCAGTTCCTTGCTGCCACCCAGTCAGTTAAACCAAATCAAGATGGAAAAAAACAACATCGGTTGACTGACGAAAACGGCAATCCTTTTGCCATTAATGAGGCAATTGAGGCAGCGGTTTTGCAAGTGAGTCAAGCCGCCATCACGGCCGCGCAGAGGGCTAAGCAAAAGCGCCCGATTTAAATCGAGCGCTTCTTTTTTTATTCTTTCATTCGTAGATTCGAATAAATTCGTAAATTAGCATTATACTTTTTCAATTTTAACTAAACTATAGGGTTGACGGTGACCCACTCGTTTGCGGTAGCGAATTTTTGATTTAAATTTAGTCACCATAATTTTATCGTTTTTCCCCTGTTTAATAATTTGACCTTGGATTTTTTTTGCTAAAATTGGCTTGCCTAATTCAAAGTTTCCGCTAGCTTCGTCAACAATTAACAAAGCGTCAAAATTTACATTTTGCCCGGCACGCGCCGGGTTTTTTTCAATTTTTACGGTTTGGCCAGCCGTGACCACGTATTGTTTACCGCCGGTTTTAATAACCGCTAAGGGCATAAAAGAGATATATTAATTTAATAACTTTTACAGTTTAGCTTTAATTTTAAAAAAAGTCAAGGATAAAAAAAAGCAGCAGAAATGCTGCTTAGAAAGGTGCTAAAGGATAATTACGGCTAAAACAGGCATCGCAAAAGCTTTTTAAGCCAACTTCGCGTAGAGCCTGTTGATAGCCGAGCAAAGAGAGATGGTATAGTGAATCAGCGCCGATGATTTGTTTGGTTTCCTCTAGGCTGTGGTTAGCCGCAATCAGCTCTTCTGGATGCTTAATATCCACCCCGTAATGACAAACGTCAACTATCCGAGGTGAAGCAATCGCAACATGAACTTCAGTTGCCCCGGCTTTACGCAGAAGTGCCACGTGTCTGGTGGCAGTTGTCGCTCGAACAATGGAGTCATCAACTTTAATGATTTTACGGCCAGCCACGATGGCCGAATCAGGATTGTGCTTTAAGTCAACATCTGCCTCCCTAGCCTTTTGCCCGGGGGTGATAAAATTTCTGGCGCTGTATTGGTTGCGATTTAAACCAAAGTCAAAAGGAAACTCACCATCAATGGCGTTCTCGATAGTTTGCTTATTTAGATTATCGAGTAGTCGCAGGTGATTTAGGATTTGAGCAAAAGACAGGGCGGTGGTTCGACCAGAGTCAAGAACTGGAATAACTAAAGCGTCTAATGGTAGTAGATTATAATGGTTCATTTCCAAGGCGGTGGCTCGGCCCAATGCTTTTCTTGCCGAACTAACGCTAACATCAAATATATTACTGTCTGGCCGGCTCAAGTAAACAAATTCGAAGCTACAGGGCGAAATAACACCTTTTTGATTTAGCTGATAAGTATTGATTTCGCCGTCGGGAGTAACAATAATCACTTCCCCAGGCGCCAAATTTTTGACAAATTCAACGCCGGTGTGAGAAAAAGCACAGTTTTCTGAAGCAAAGGTATAACTGGAATTTGCCTTACCAAAACACAATGGCCGAAAGCCCCACGGGTCTTTAGCGGCAATCAAAAATCCATTCCACAAAATTAAGAGTGAAAAGGCGCCAGCGATCCGATTTAAAGTATCAAGAATTTTGTCAATGACATCGATTTTATCTGATCGGGCAATTAAGGAAAAAATTAACTCTGTATCGGCCGTGGTGTCAAATACCACCCCCTGCCGCTGAAGTTCTTCTCGGAGTTCGCCAATAGATAACCAATCACCATTCAAGTAACCTCTGACTAAATCACCGTTATGAGCAATTGCCATTTGGCTACCAAAAATTTCTTTAACCAGAGGCTGAGCATTGCGTAAGCCAGTTCCGCCAATGGTGCCATAACGAACATGACCAATGCCAGTTTCGCCAGGAAACTGGGCTGAATCAATTTTTTCCCTCAAATGACTGACAAAACCAACTCGTTTTTGAGTTTTAATGTGGTTCATTTGATTATTCCAGACAGCAAAACCAGCTGACTCATGGCCTCGGTGTTGCAGACAAAATAGGCCACGAATAATCTGATCAACGGCATTATTGGCCCCACTGACTCCGTAGATACCACACATTATATCTCTCCTTTTTATGATGATAAAAAAGTCAAGGTGCAAAACCCCCGATTGTATCTTAAGTGATTTTTATTCAACTTGTCAATTATTTAGGATTTTAGAAATATAATAATCAACCGGCGCAAAGTCATCGGTTAAAATTTTGATTCCCGGTTCAATTTTTGGTTCATGATCCCAAAAATTATCCAAAAGCGCTTTTTGTTCCAAATCAGCGGTTTTTAATAATTGCTTTTTAGCCAGACGATTATTTCCTTTGGTAGCAACGATAATGATATTTTGATGCTGAGTCAAATCTTTGTTGGTATTATATCGGGCGGGAAAAAGATATAATTGCGAGAAAATTTTTTTCAAAGTTAAATATTCCGCCTGAAAAAATAAAGAATTTTTTCCCTGAATCGAAGAGATGACATTTAAAATTAAAATACCGTCAGGTGTTAAGGCATCATAAATTTTTTTCATTGCTTCGGTAGTAGTTAGTTGAAAAGGAATTGAATAATATGAAGCAAAGGCATCGCCGTAAATCACGTCATAAGTTTCTTTATTTTGGTTTAAATAAATTCTGGCGTCCTGATGAAGAATTTTAAGTCGTGGGTTAGGTTTTAAATTAAAATAATTTTTGGCGACGGCGGTCACTGCCGGATCAATTTCCACAACCGTCATTTCGGCTGACGAATAGCGCTTTAAAAAATTAAGCGGCGCAATGTAGGCGCCGCCGCCTAAAGTCAAGGCCTTTTGAATTTTTGGCTTAAACAAACTGTCCAATAAATAAAGTTGGTGATATTTTGAATAAAGTTCCTCATTTTCTTTAAAAATTATTGAGTGAGCTTCCGTCGCTAAATATAAAATTCGAACCGGCTGCTGGCTAGTAAGATCAATTGTATCAACGACCCGAAGATGATTGTAAGCGCTGTCTCGTTCAAAGATATTTGGTGTTGGTAAAAATTGGAAGAAAGACCAAATAATTATTGTAAAAAATAAAATGAGAATTTTAAAAATTTTTCTGCCGCCTAAAAGTGAAATTAAAATTAAGGCAATAGCCAGACCAAAAATAATTTGGTTACTGCCAAAAGTCGGGATCAGGTAAAATCCGGCTAAAAAAGTGCCAACAATACTACCAATAGTTGATAAAGCGTAAAGATTGCCGGCGATACCTCCTGAACTTTCAAGATCCTTAATTTTTAGTCGTACGGCATAAGGTGAAATCATTCCCAACAAAACGCCGGGTAAAGCAAAAAGGATGATGGTGGCGAAGACTGCACCAGATTTAACGCCAAAATAAGTTGAATAGAATAAAATAAAATCTTTAAAAATTGCGACTAAAAATATGGCCAATCCGGCCAAAAATAAAATTAGACATAAGAAAGCTAAGCTGGGATTTTTAGCGGAAAATCTGCCGCCCAAATAATAACCTAAACTTAAGGCCCCCAAGACAATGCCGATTAAAGCCGTCCAAACAAAAATCGAAGTGCCAAGATATGGCGCCAAAAGCCTTGAGCCGATTAATTCCAAAATCATTACCAAAGCACCGGCAATAAAAACAATAATTTCCAGTCGGCTGATTTTTTGCCAAAATTTAATCATTTTTTTTAAATTTATAAACAATGACTAAACTGCCAGCAAAAATAATCATTAAGCTGATTAAGACACCTAAAGCAATAATTTTACCAACTGAGGGTAAAAAAAGTGAAGCGAGGCCAAAGGCGGCAGAAATTAAATATAAAAACATTACCGCGCCTCGGTGAGTTAAGCCAATATCTAAAAGTCGAAAATGCAGATGACGGCTGTCGGCTTTGATTGGCGAAAGTCCTTGTCTAATTCGGCGAATAATTACCCAAGCCACATCTAAAACTGGTACACCCATAATTAATAGGGCGGTGGCGATTTTTGAGCCCGAAATAATCGCTAGCACGCCAAGAAGAAAGCCGCAAAAAACACTGCCTCCCTCACCCAGAAAAATTTTAGCCGGATGCCAATTAAAAATTAAAAAACCCAGACAACTGCCGGCTAAAATCAGCGCCAAAAAAGACGTTCCGGAAGCGGCCACATCCCAAGATAAACTGACCAGATAAATAATTAAAGCGCTAATGGCGGTAATGCCACTCACTAATCCGTCCAAGCCGTCTAAAAGTTTGGTCGTGTAAATCATGCCTAAAATCCAAAAAAAGGCGGCGCTGACGCCCAGGGTGGCAGAAATTTGCAAAATTCCACCCAGGGGATTAGTGATAAACTCAATTTTTATTCCGGAAACTAAAATTATTATCGTGGCCAAAACTGGAAAAATAAACTGTCCGGCCGGCTTTAAATTATACCGATCGTCAAAATAACCGCCGATAATTAGAATTAAGCCGCCTAAAAGTATGGCTAAAATATTTAGATTAGAAATTTTTTGATCAGTCAGCAAACCTTGCTGCCAAAAAATTAAAGCGGTTAAGCTGAAAGCTAAAAAAATCGCTGTCCCGCCCAAAAGCGGTATTGGTTTTTGATGGATTTTTCTGGGTGCTGGTGAATCAACAATTTTATACTTTAAGGCGATTTTTTTAGCTTGAATGGTAAAAATAAAAGAAAAAATAAAAGCAAGCGATAAAGCGATTAAGTATGGCATGATCTAAATTTTTTTAGCTTTCATAATATTAATTTTATCCGCCCCAGCTAAAACCACTTGATCGCGGCGAGTCGCTTCGCCGCTTAAAATCAGATTAGCTAATTTATCCTGAACTTTTTGCTGAATCACCCGGCGCAAGGGCCTAGCGCCAAACTGGGGGTCAAAGCCGGCTTGGGCTAATTCATTAATCGCGTTTGGTTCAACCTGCAAACTAATCCCCTTTTCTTCGAGATTTTTGCCGACTTTATCTAGCATTAATTTAGTAATTTGTTTAACCTCTTCAAGGCCCAAGGGCTTAAAAACAATAATTCCGTCAAACCGATTTAAAAATTCAGGTCTAAAATATTGAGGTAACTGGTTTTCAATGAGCTGTTTTTTAATTTCTGAAATTTCAATATTTTGTTTGACTTTTTCCTGAATAAAACCGGTGCCGGCATTAGAAGTCGCGATGATAATGGTGTTAGTAAAATCAATGGTTCGGCCGGAATTATCAGTCAGCCGGCCGTCATCCATGATTTGCAAAAAAATGTTTAAAATATCCGGGTGCGCCTTTTCAATTTCATCCAGTAAAACCAACGAAAAAGGATTTTTTCTAACGCTTTCCGTTAGAAATCCGTCATCAGTGTTGGCATAGCCAAGCGGAGCACCAATTAAACGGTTTAAACTTGGCTTATCTTGGTATTCTGACATATCCAAACGAATCATATTTTTTTCATGGCCAAAATAAACCTCGGCGACGGTTTTGGCTAATTCGGTTTTACCGACTCCGGTTGGCCCTAAAAATAGCAAATTAACAATCGGCCGGGTTTGATCGCGCATTTCCGCTCGAGCGCGCCTTAAACTTGAAGCAACCATTTCTACTGCTTCTTTTTGATTAATCAGTCGTTGATGAATTTTTGCTTCCAAATTCAAAAGCTTTTCCGATTCTTCCTGAGTAATATCGGCTAAAGGGATATGTGTTTTTTCTGAAATAATTAAAGCCACGTCATTACCCGTAATTAAACTATTTTTTCCTTTTTCTTGCCTAATTTTAACGGCAGCTTGCTGTAAAATTTCCAAAGCTTTTTCCGGCAAATACCGTTCGTGGAAATATCGATTAGAAAGTTCAACAGTTTTGGCAATGGCATCATAAGAAAAAAATATTTGGTTTTGTCCCTCAAAAGTTCCGGCTTTGGCTTCTAAAATCTGAATTGCCTCATTGCCGGAAACTTCACGAATTTCAATTTTTTCAAAAACATTATCAAGCGAACTCTTGTTTTCAAGATAATGATGATAGTCGGTCGGCGTTGAGGTCGCTAAAGTTAAAATTGTATTATGACTCAAAGTTTGGGCCAAAACATCAGCGAGATCAATACTGCCTTGGCGGCCTGCGGCCATACCAGTTAAGTTATGAATATTGTCAATAAATAAAATAATATTTCCTGAACGTTTAATTTCCGATAAAATCATTAAGAGTCGCTCTTGAGCCTGACTCGGGTTAACACCGCTGACTAACTTTGCCACCTCTAGAGTGACCAAACGTCTGTCTTGTAAAAACTTCGGAACATCTTCCTCAACCATTTTTTGGGCAATGCCTTCAATAATGGTATTTTTCCCGACCCCCGGCTGGCCGATCAAAAGCGCCAATCGCCTTGTCCCGCTTGCCATGATATTAAAAATTTCATTTATTTCCTGCTGGCGGCCGATGCATGGGGCAAAGTAGCCTGCCTTGGCATACAAGGTCAAATCTTGGCTAAAAACGTTTAAAATTGGGGTCGCCACCGCTGTCATCGCCCGGTTCATTGTGTTTTTAGGACGCAAAATCGCTTTTTGACGAAAACGTCGCCAGTTTTCAACCAACTGACGTCTAACTCTCAACCAAGCCGTAACATTAATAATTTTATTGGTGTCAATGTTTAAATCAGACAACAGCTCTTTAACTTCATTTTCCTGCATCGCCAGGACCTCTAAAAGTTCGGTCAGGTCAACTTTTTTCTGTTTTAATTGATAGGCTAAGAAATAAGCCTGATAAGTAATCTCTAAAATTTGCCGGTTTAACACTACGGGTGAGCCTTCGTTTGGAATTTGTCGGGCTAAGCTATGACTAATATGGTTTTTTAAATTAGCAAAAGGAACACCAAGACGGCTAAAAATCATCTGAATCGGGGGGTAACCTAAAAGGGAAATGAAAAGATGAATGGGTGTAGTCGTCGCATCTTGATATTTATGAGTTAATTGCCAAGCCTTAACCACTGACTCGGTCGCTTCCGTGATGAAATATTGACTGACATCAATTTGTTTTTCTTTAGGTATTTTTTTTATTTCTGACCAACTAATTAATGGCTGGGTAGGAAGTTTATCTTCATAATATATTTTTTTGGGTAGATTTTTATTTTTTTCCAAATCGCGATTAAACCGATAAAATAAATAGCAATCAGTGCCCAGCGTCAACCAAAAAATTAGCAAAAAAATATTTTTTTCTTGTAAAATATTTAATAAAAAAATTTCTTTTTCCAGTAAAATCAAAATTTGCCAGCCTAATAAAATTAAACCTAAGGCCCCGAAGAGGAGTAAACTTAAATTGATTAAAATTCGGACGAATTGTAAAAATTTATCTTGAGTAATTTGTTGTTGATTGATTTTTTTCCCCCAATAAAGAACTTGGCGGCCGGTGAGGCCCAAAACGGAAATTCCCAAACATTCAGGACAAAATTTGTTATTAAGAACTCCTCGGCCTAGACAAGTTGGGCAGTTAATAAAATTTAGAGAAGAATTTGACAGTGTTTGTTTTTCAGGCATAAAAAACTTGAAAATAAATTTGATAAGCCATGATGAGGGGTAATAATAAATAAAGCAAAAAAATCATTAAATCAACAATGAGCCAAAATAAAAGTCCAATTAAACGAAAGAATACTTGAGCCAAACGGACAAAAAAACTAATCAGGCGGCCTTCAAAATCAGACTGACCATACATTGGGACAAAAATATTTTTAAGCCAAATAAAAAAACTCAAGCTTTCCTGTCGTTTTTGAATGTTATTTAAAAAATAAAGGCTGATTTTAATAAAGCCTTTAGTGTACCACCAAACTGGAAAATATAATAAATCTAAAATAAGGTCAACAATCGTTGCTTTCAAAATCGGCGAAATTAAAAAATAATTCATATTTTTTAAAATTATTGAAGTTACCTTATTAATTATACAATAAAATGATAAATCCCGCACCTTTTAGGCATAATGATCAATTTATTTAAATTAAGCTATTATTTTTTTGTTATAAATATTATTATCTTTAAAAAAATATTAAATATATTTTTAATAAAAATGACGATCTTACTAGTTAAAAAAAATCTTAGTGAAAGAGATAATTGATAAGAAAAAATTAGTCATTTAAACAAATGCCTAAAAGGTGCGGGATAAATAAAAACCGAAACTAAGGTAAATCGTTAGTTTCGGCGGTTTGGCTTAGGGGTTTTTCTTCTAGCCATAGACCTCGTTTTTCTGCTATAAATAAGATCTTGAAATTCCTCCCAGTTTATCTGATAATATATTCTCTTAAGCCATCTTCTAAACCAGTTGTCCCGCTTAACTCGGCGATAAAATTTGTGCTTCCTTCTCGCCTCGAATTTAACGTATAAGTTAATGAACCAGAGAGCGATTATTGGCAGCAAAACCAGAATAATCAAAGTAATGGTTAAGTATGGATAATCGGTAAACAAGCTCATTTCTCTCTCCTCCTTCTCCTCCCTTCACCGGGTTGGTCACCCCCTCCTGCTAATAGCCAATTTATATTTTTTGTCGCTAAAAGTCAAGTTTTAATTTTAGAATAATAAAGCAAGACTGATCCTTTGTCGTTTAACTTTTTGATTGAGATAAGTTTGAAAAAATTTGGCGGCAATTTAAGATCAAAAATATTTAAGCCTTGGCCAAAAATGATTGGCTCAATCGTCAGATAAATTTCATCAATTAGTTTTTCTTTTAGCATCAAACTATAAGTTTTGGTACCGCCTAAAATTGCGATTTTTGAAAAATTAAATTTTTTAAATAAATTTTTTAAACTGACGTTTTGCGGGTTACAATAAAAGCATAACTCACTTTTTTTAGAAATTGTCTTAACTTGGCTAGTGAAAACTAAGCAACGCCGACGTTGCAGTGGTTTAATTAATTTATAAGTGTTGTTGCCGACAACAATCAAATCTGATTGGTCTAAAAAATATTTTAAAAAAATTTTATCTTCACGGCTTGACCAGTCAGAATAATGTCTTTCATCTTGAGCAATCTTGCCGTCCAGAGTCGCAACAACAATGGCGGTAAATTTTATTTTTAGCATTTTAAAAATTAAAAATATCGTTATTTTTTTTAATTATTTCTTTAATTGTTTCCTCGGAGACAAAAGTTGTTAAGATATTAGGTAGATCGCCTTCTAAAATCGCCTCGGGATCAGCAATAATTAAGGTTCCGGAAAATTTCATATTTCATATTCCATATCCCATAACATTTTTTCAATGGCAAAATAAAAACGCATAAAATTATCCGTCCACTCTTTAGTTGGGTCAATCACTTCAATGCCGGGATATTTTTGTTTCAACAAATAATTTAAATAATCATCAATTTTTTTGGTGGCATCTTTTTGCGTTGTTTGATGTGATAAAGTAATTTTCATAAGTCAGAAAAAATGCCCAATCAATCTTGGGCAAAAAAATTCATTGATTTCATTCTTCGATTAACACCATGTTAATAATGTTTCTCACTTTTAGGCCGAGTCTCAATTGGTTTTTGTCCAGCATTTTATCTTCCTTAATCAAAGTGCTTGGTTTTTTATATTTTCTCTTATTTTTTTCATTAAGTCAAGATAGAATTTAAGATTATTTAAAGTGGCCAGTCTCATACCTAATGGCTCATTGGTTTGAAACAGATGATGTAAATAGGCTTTGGAATATTGTTTAAGATTAGTTTGATTGATTGGTGAGAAATCTTTGGCGAATTTGGCATTATTAATATTAATTGTCATATAAAAATTTTGAGATTTGAGATTTGAGATTTGAGATTTCCATAGATATAGCCTACCGTGCCTGGCTTCGCGGGTGGGAATGACGCAGTCAAACATATCTACCCCCTGCCTAACCGCATAGGTAATTTCTTCGGGCCGGCCTAAACCCATTAGATAACGCGGCTTATTTTTTGGCAGCAATGACATCACCCATTTTAGAACTTGTTTCATTTTTTCTCTTGGTTCACCAACGGCGACTCCGCCAATGGCATAACCGTCAAAATCAATTGCCGTGATTTCTTTGGCAGATTTTAAACGCAAATCTTTATAAATTCCGCCTTGAATAATTCCAAATAGAAACAGCGACTCATGGCTCGCGACTTGCGATTGGCATCTCTTGGCCCATCTGGTGGTTCTTTCCATCGCTTCCTTAACTTTTGTTTTATTAGCCGGATAGCCAACAACATCATCAAAAGCCATGGCAAGATCAACGCCTAAATTCCGCTGAATTTTGATTGATAACTCAGGAGTCAGTAAAAATTTTTTACCACTTTTGGGTTCAGAAAATTCTACGCCTTTTTCTGAAATTTTTCTGATTTTAGCCAGCGAAAAAACTTGAAAACCGCCGGAATCAGTTAAAATCGGTCCCGACCAATTCATAAATTGATGCAGGCTGCCATTTTTTTTAATTAACGCTTGGCCCGGATTAATCATTAAATGGTAAGTGTTGGCGAGAAGAATTTGTGAATTTAAATTTTTAAGTTCTTCTGAGGTTAAATTTTTAACTGCCGCTTTAGTGGCGACAGGCATAAAAAAAGGACCCAAGATTTTTCCGTGGGGAGTTTTTAGTTCAGTTAATCGAGCTTGGCTAATTTTTGATTTTTTTAATACTTTAAACATAAAAAGAATTAAGAAGTAAGAATTAAGAATTTAGGAAAAAATTCTTGATTCTTGATTCCTAATTCTTAATTCTATTCTGTAATATCTATCACCAAACCTTTACCGCCGCCGATCGGATCATCTTCTAAATTTGAAGTAATGGCTTTTCCGGTTTTAGTAATTTGAGCGTTAGTTGATTTGTCCGTGGCGGTTAAATCGGTTTGATCGGTTAAAATTAAAAGTTTTCTGACTTGATTTTTCGTTGGGATGACAAAAACATCAAACCAAACATTAATGTCGTCAAAATTTTTATTAGGCGGGAGACGATTAATAGTCCAACTAATTTCCCGATTTTTTGAGCTGTAATTAATTTCTCCAACTTTAACTAAAAATTTATCCGCCCAATCAACGCCCTCGGGCAGGCGGGTAGTCACTTTAACGTCACTCACCTCAAAAAGACTATTAGCAATTGACCAATAAATGCGAAATGTGGTTTTTTCGCCCACCACCGGCGGTAAAGGACCAGTGCCCACTGCAATATTATCATCATCAAAATAGCGGCCCTCTACCCTTAGCTCAATATCAGTATTGATGTTATTTATTATTTCATTACTACTAACTTCTAATTCATCACTTGCCAATTCACCAATTTTTGCGATTTTTGCCGTGGCTTTACTTTTAATTGAGAGATTGTCTTTTTCTAAATTTAATTGGGCGGCACCTTTAGTTTTAATGGAAAAATCAATGGTTTTTTCCGCTAAAGGAGAAATAAGATCAAATTCGGATATTTGATCTTTAGTCCAAGTAATTTTGTTGCTTTCCACTATGCCACCATGTTTATCTTCCAAGCTGGTCCAATCAAGCGCTGGCGAATCCAAGGTGACAAATAAAATTAAATCATCCAAATCTTGCTGGCCTAAATTTTTATAAACAATGGAATAGGTTAGCTCCTGATCAAAACTGATTGGTTGACTTTGGCTTGAGCCATTAATAATCAGATTTAAACTTAAATTAGCCCTGATGATTTCCGTCGTCAATGTTTTTTCTTGCTGGAGAGAAAAAATTTCGTTCTTTTCATCCCAAAATCCAATTTGGATTTTGAATTCAGCTGTATTCTGATTTTGATCAGCAAGGTAGCCGCCTAAAATTTCGATTTCACCCTCTTCTTCTTTCGCTAAATTTTGAATTAGCCATTGATTATTCAAATTTCTTGCTTCTTCTGGTTTAGCGTAGGGTTTAAGTGAAGACTCCTGAAAAATAAAATTTGAAGGATAAACCGCTAAAATTTTAACATTTTTTAATTCTTGTTCCGAGTTATTTTTATAGGTAATTTTATAACTCCCCTTTTTTTGTGGCAAAATTTGACTTGGACCCGTAAGATCAATAGCTAAAATCGAGGAAGTAATTTGACTACTAAACGATTGCGTTTCCTTAAAAGCTGAACTAAAATTTTGCGGTTGATAGGAAGCGGTGGCGTAAATTGTTTTAACGGAACCAACCTCGCCAATAATTTTTCCTTTGATTTGGATTTTATCGCTTTGGCCTATAGCTAATTCCCCGATTTGCCAAGAGCTATTAAAGTTATTGGTCGGTAATGGTTCTGCACTGATAAATTCAAAGCCATCAGGGTAGCGAAAAATTATTTCCACATTTTGAAGCGGCACTTTTTCCACACTTTTATATTCTAAAACATAAGTGACCTCATCGCCAGAAGCAATGCTTTGCTGTCCGGAAAATGTCAATTTAATGCTTTTGGCGCCAAAGTTTCCGTCAGAATTAAAAATTAAAAATCCTAACCAAGCCGCTCCGGCCAACATTAAAACCACAATTAAAAATCCAATAAAAATAAGGCTGCCTCTTTTTCGCGATTTAATTTCTAAATGGGAAATATCAGGCAGACTGCCATCTTGATTACGGTAAATCTTCATCAATCCTTTCTGGATTATCTGGTCGTTATCTTCAGCTTGTTTTTTTAGTTGTTTTAATCTGTCTTTTTTCATTTATAATATTGCTGGTCAAATACTCTAGCCTGCCAACTGGCGGAGAGCGAACACTTCGGAACCTTATTCACTATTTGTTAAAATAACACCATAAAACTGATCAGTTGATAATTGACCAATGAAATTTAAGTTTGTTTGATTGGCCGATAAGGTTGCGGGAAATAATGCTAAAGGTTTAAGTTGGTTATTAAGTTTAAGTTGACTGGTAAACTCACTACCGACACTACCTAATTGTTTTTGGGCAAGCAGACTATAATAAAAAGTATTCTGACCATCGAGGGCTAATTTAAAAGGTAATTGATATTTGATTTCGGCTTCTTGAGTTTCGCCCGGTTTTAATAAAAGCCAGTTAGCAAAAACCGTTTTGTTATTCTCTTGATAAATTTCCGTATTGGCAAAAGGCGAAATCTCATGTTTCGATTCAATGCTAATTAAATCTAAATCTGGAGTTAGGTCCTCTCCCGGATCTTCAAATAATTTTGCGGGCGGACTCTTAAAACCACGAGCCGCCAATAGAATACTTCCTGCCGGAACATAAAAGCGGACATAACTATTATTTTGAACGCCAGTGAATATATTTTCTCCCCTAATACCGGTATGCTGGCGAATTAATTTAACGGTATTAATAATTGATCCATCAGATTGAACTTCAGCTAGATGTTGAATCGTTTCCTTGATAACGCCGTCAGTTTTGCCGCCGGCGATATTACTGTGAATCACTGCCAAATAGTCACCATCAGATTTTCTTAATTCACCGCTCCAGCCAAAATCTTTAATTACTTTTTGGACTCTGCTTTCATTAAAATAAACCATTAATTGCCGTTGATTTAATCCTTCAACTAGCAGGGTAAATAATTTTTTCAGTTGATTTTTATCAGCTTTGAATATTTTTTCAAGCAGTTTTGGCGCTAAATCAGCGATAAATTGTTTTGGTCGATTTTCTTTTCGGTCATATTCTAATTCAACAATTTTTTGCGTTTCCATAACAAAATTTTGAGCACTGATTTCTCGGCCATATTCCGGCATTGGAATTGGTCCAAAAATTTCCAGTAAACCCTCCATTAAAGTTGAAGTTAAAGTAATTACCCCATTAACACTCGGGCCATTAGCCTTTTGATAAAACCACTCAATTTTTTTAGCGGAGGTCGGAAAATCTGGCCACCAGTTCGCATCCTGAAATTCCCAGCGTGGATTAATCAAATGGAGCGGCTGAGGTGAAATAACTTTTGGCACTAAAGCGCCCTGAACATCATAAGTGCCGCCCGCCGGAATGTCTAACTTTTTAATTTCTCCTTGATCAATATCAAGTAGAGCAAAACTACCCATAAAACCACCTCCACCCCGCAATTCATTATTATTTAAAAAAATCAACAAATATCTTTGCCATTGTTGATGGCCTAAAATTTTTAACAGCGTCAGGTTAATTTCATAGAGGGTGGTTAAACCATCATCAATTTGGGGAAGATAATTTAAGACTTTTTTAAAATCTTCTTCGTGCCCCGCCGGCAAATCACTAATTTTAATTTTTTCAATGTCAATTTTTGCCTCATTAAATTTGGTGATGGCTTGCCGAATATCGTTTTGAAATAAAACTAATTTTTGGTAATAATCAGCGACGCTGTCAGCCTCGAGAAACTTATTTGCCCCATCAACTAAAATTTGACCGGTTTCAGAGATAATCTCTCCAGATTTTAATAAGCTTACCCCAAGATTGACTGACTGATTTTGTCCCGGTAGAAGTTTTAAAATTTCACCAGTTAAAATACTGAGCTGATTAATTTCATTGCGGGCAAGAGAAAAATTATTTTTGGCTTGGTTAAAATTTTGACTGGCCTTGGGCAAATCAAACTGCAAAACTGCATTTTGACCGGCCATCAAATCATCAATGGCATTACTAGTCATTAATAAAACTCGATCTTTAGTCTCAGACATGCCTTGAAAATAAGTTAAGGCTTGTAAAGGTGAAATTAAAATAACAACAAATAAAATAAAAATGGCAATTTTTTTCTGCCAATTATAAGGCACATTAAGGCCGAAAAAAGTAAAACTCATCGGCGGGGCAAAAATATCTTCTATGTCCGAATCCGACGCTTGATCATTATCAAATTTTGTTGACTCAACTTTTTTGCGTCTAAGCCATAAATTTATTTTTTTCAATGGTATTAGTATTAAACTAAATAATTTAACTATTGAAAGCTCTAAGGCTAAATGGCTCGAGGTTGGATTTATAATAAAATTAACCCCGATTTTTTTACCTGTTTTTGGGAAAAATCGGAGTGGCTTAACTAATAAATTACTCTTAACTAGCGGCAATGAGTTTATTTCAATAATTTCTGATTGATGAGATAAAAAATTACCTGGATTTTTTAAATTCAACAAAAAATTTGACTTTATTTCCCGACCAACATGGACTGATATTTTTTCTAACTTTTTATTATTTTTATCTTTTTTATCTTTTGTCGCCAGTAATAAACCAGATCTTTTTTTATTCGGGGTTTGAGTTTTACTTTTTATGGGGATGGAAGCTTCTGTCTGGAAATTGTCCTGGTTAGCCAAAACGGCTGTCTTTTTTATTTTTTTATTTATTTTTTTTGCCATTTTTAAAAAATTAAAAAAATAATGGTTTAATTATACCATAAAAAGACTTTATAAGGCAACTGGACGAATTAACTTATATCTTCATAGATCACTAAAGTTTTTTGGGCACAGGTTTGCCAGTTGAATTTTTTAAGTTGAACCGGCCCATTTTTTTTAACTTCAGCTCTAAAATTATAATCAGTCACTATTTGATAAATTTTTTTAGCAATATCGTTGGGATCATATGGATCAAAGTAAAGAGCCAACTCCCCCAGCATTTCTGGTAAACTGGTTGTTTTAGAAGCGGCTACTGGCGTGCCGCAGGCTAATGATTCCAAAGCGACTAGGCCAAAACCTTCGCAAAATGAGGGTAAAATAAAAGCCTCTGCTCCTTGGTAAAACAATGGCAATTCATCGCTAGCAATAAAGCCCGGCGTAACAATATCATTTTTAAATTCAGATTTCTTGACTGCTTCTAAAATTTCTGGATAAGCTGGATCTGGTTTGCCGCCCAAAACCAACTGAAGATTAAGATTAAAATCTTTTTTTAAAATTTCAAAAGCTTTAATTAAACCAGTAAGATTTTTATGATCGCGCCAAACGCCAAGATAAAAGATAAATGGTTTAATCAGTTGATATTTTTTCTTAAATTCTATCAGTTTGTTTTTGGGAGTAACTTGTAAAAAAGATTGGTCGAAACCAAGATAAATTGTTTCAATTTTTTTCGAAGTGATTAAAAAATTTTTAACCAGGTTTTCTTTGGTGTGGTTGGAAACAGTAATAATTTTTTTCGCTCGCCTTAAGGCGCTATTGATTGTCAGAGAGTAACCAAATTTTCTAATCGCCGATTTTTTTACTTTTGGACCAGGAAAAAATTTTGGCGTAATATCATGGATGGTTAATAAAAATTTTTTTGGATATAAAACAGGGGCATTGAAATGGGGAAAGTGAACTAAATCTAAACGATAATTAAGTAAAATTTTTGGCAACTTAATCTGTTCTGACCAACTATACCAAGGTAAATTAACTTTAATTTTATTAACTCGATTATTAAGAGGTCGGAAATTTGAATAGGCCGGATCATTCATAAACAAAAAATAATCATTTTTTTGGTCAATTAAAAAAAGATGGTCGGTTAAATTTTTGATATAGACACCGATACCGGTAGTTGATTCGGCACCGTACATTCTTGTATCAATACCAATACGCATAAAGTTTAATAGGAGGGCAAATCATGATAAATTAGATTTATTTAGATCTAAAGGGTTCTCGCCCCGCTCTAAACCTTTAGCTAAAGTCTGATTATTAAACTAAAGTAAGCCGAAGGCGTTTCCGAGAACGGGAGTTAAAAATTATAAAAATAATTCGGGCTTAGGGCGGGGTCAATGCCAATGCGCATTTTTCAAGAATTAGGAATTAGGAATTTCTTCCTTATGCTTAATTCTTAATTCCGAGTTCTATTATTTTTAGGATTTCAGCGGCGGTAGCTGGCCAACTGAATTTTTTCGCCTGTTCTAATCCCCTCTCGCTTAAAATTTGTTGCAGCTTTTCATCAGCCAGCAATTCATCAATACTTTTCGCCAACTCATTAATGTTATAAGGGTCAATTAATAATCCGGCATCACCAATAACTTCAACTAACGATGAATTAAAACTAGTGATTACTGGTTTGCCGCAAGCCATAGCTTCCAATACTGGCAAGCCAAAACCTTCATAGATAGAAGGGTAGACAAAAATTTTTGCCATTAGATAAAGCGATTTTTTATCCTGGAGTGGAATATAACCAAGAAATTTAATTTTTTCTTTTTTGTTTGACCTCTCATAAAGTCGATAAATATTTTTATATTTCCAGGCTGGACTACCGGCAATAACTAGATCAACATCACTCTTGATTAATTCATAGGCTTTAATTAAACTACTTAAATTTTTTCTTGGTTCAAGATTGCCTAAATAAAAAATATAGTTATTACTCAATTGGTATTTATTTTTAACGGTTAAAAGTTGATTTTCATCGTCAGGTTGATTAAACAAGCTATTCAAGCCTTGGCTAATAACTTTAATTTTTTTGGGGTTAATTTGGTATAAATTTACTAAATCATTTTTTGTATTTTGAGAAACGGCAATGAGCCAATCAGCCTTTTGGCACAGTAATTTTGGTCTAATTAATTTATGCCAAAGGCGTTTTTTAAAGGTAAAAAAATCAGGGTAAATCTCAAAACTTAAATCATGAATGATCAAAATTTTTCTACATTTTTTTGAAAGATGGGAAAACAGAAAACCAGGGGTTAAAAAAACATCAACCCCGCCGATCAATCTATCAATAGCCGGATATTTTAGAAAAGTCATTGATAAATTAAAAATTTTATTTGGATAATTGTATTTTTTATACTCTACATTGGGATAATCAAACTTTGGCAGAGTCACAGACCTTGACGCATTATAAAACAAAAAATATTGATTTTGCTGATCAATTTTTAATAGCTCATTTAATAAATTATAAGTATATTCACTGATTCCTGAATAATATTTTTCCGTTAAGCAGCGAATATCAATGCCAATGCGCATAGTTCATTAATTCATATTTTTTTAAAAACATTTAATCTGTGTGCTTTTTAATTTTTGCCATTCAATTTCAACTAAATTTTTAATGGCATTTTTAAAGCGCTCCGTGCCGAATTGTTCAGCATAAGCTTTAATTTCTTCTGGTTTAAAATTCTCTGGTTTAAATCGGACAATGGTGTCGGCCAAAGCCTCCCAGCTTTGCTCGTCAAAAAATTTTCCGGTTTTGTCTGAAACTACAGTTTCACAAGCGCCGCCGGCGGCATAAGCAATCACTGGCCGACCGGCCGCCATTGATTCAATGGCGGTAATTCCGAAATCTTCTATTTGCGGATGAATAAAGGCAATGGCCTGACCATAATATTGAGCTAAATCTTTTTGGCTGAGTTTGCCTAAAAATTCAATATTTGGTTTGGCAATCGCCCGCAGGGCATGCTCTTCCGGACCCTGGCCAAAAATTTTTAAAGGAATACCTAACCGGTTAAAAGCTAAAACCGCTAAATCAAAACGTTTATAGCCGACTAAACGTCCGCCGGTTAAAAAATAACGGTCAACCTTATCGCTAATATAAAACTGACTAGTCGCTACTGGCGGATGAATAATTTGGCTTTCACGGCGATAATATTTTTTAATTCGATCGGAAACGTTTTTGGAATTAGCAATAAAATAATCAACTCGTTGAGCCGCCAACTGATCCCAAGTTCTAATCTTAGTTAAAAATAAAGGAATTATTTTTTTAATCAATCGATTATATTTTAATTCATCAATATAGCGGTGAGTATCAGACCAAAGGTAGCGAGTCGGTGTGTGGCAATAACAAAAATGAAGCGTATTTGATCGGGTAATCACGCCCTTAGCCATTGCGGAGCAGCTGGAAAGCACCACATCATAATCCATTAAATCATAACTTTCCGTCGCCATTGGCATCAATGGCAAAAACCATTGGTAATGATTTAAAGCACCTGGCCAATGCTGTAAAAATGAGGTTTTAATATCTTTGCCCTTAAAAATTCCGCCCAATTTTTTTTGATCATAAAAAAGAGTATAGATCGGAGCCTGAGGCCAAATTTCCTGAAAAATTTCTAAAACTCTTTCTGCCCCACCTTCCTGGATTAAATGATCATGAATTAAAGCGATTTTCATGAAGCGTTTCTCCTTTTAATCACAGCCAATGGTGTTTTAGATAAAATTTGTAAATCCAGTCCCAATGACCAATTTTCAATATAAAAAATATCAAGCTTGACTTCGGCTTCAAAATCTAAATCTGATCGTCCCGAGATTTGAGCCAAGCCAGTTATGCCGGGTTTAATGGTTAAAACTTTTTTATGATGTCGCTGATATCTTTGGACTTCTTCAATTTCATGCGGCCGCGGACCGACTAAACTCATTTTGCCGACTAAAACCAAAAATAATTCCGGTAGTTCGTCAGCACTAAAACGGCGGATTAATCTGCCAACACGCGTAATTCTCGGATCATTTTGAAATTTTATCATCGGCGAACCGGTTCTTAAATTTTTTTGCTGTGCCAAAAAAGCTGAATCAAAGCGATAGTGATGCGCGTCTTTGATCATTGAACGAAATTTAAAATAAGTAAACGATTTGCCATATTGGCCAATTCTTTTATATTTAAATAAAATTGGGCCGACTGAATCAAATTTAATCCAAATCGCGACTAGAATCATTACTGGTGCCAGGCAAATTAGTAAAATAATTGAGCCAAAAATATCAAAAATTCTTTTAGTAATTCGGCCCCAGCCATCTAAACTTGTTTTTTTGACTTCAACGATGGGAATGCCGGCATAGGTGGTCACGGCCAAATTTGTCAATTGAGTGCCGAGTAAATCAGCGGTGTATTTAAAATCCAAATGATTTTCATTGGCAAAATTAATTAATTCAATAGTTTGCTCGGTGTTTAAGCTAGGGCTGATTTGGATGATTTCATCAATTTTATCTTCCTTAACTTTTTTAGCCAAATCGGCTAAAGCGCTCTGGTTTAAGACCTGATATTGGTAAACCGCCCGATAGCCGAGTGATTGATGTTGGGAAAATTCTTCAGTTAAAATTTTCGCAATTTGACCATTACCGATTATGGCCAAACGATGAACACCAAAACCAACGCGATAGGAAATTTTTTGGATAATTTGTAAAATTAACCTCTCGGCGCTGACAAAAATAAAAGCTAAAATAAATGAAGCCAGAATAATAAAACGCGAATCAAATAAGTAGCGAGAAAAGACCATCACCGCCAAGACTAGGGCTAATCCGGCTGAACAACTGATAAAAATTCTGGCTAATTCCTGATGAAATTTTTTTAGACCGCCAATTGAATAAAGACCAGCCAAAGCAAAAATTAAAATCCAGCCAATGGCAATAATTAAAACCAGACTGAAATAATCAGTAAAGGGCAGATTGAAAATGACTGGTCTAACTTCCTGGACCTGCGGCAAATAACGCAAAAAATAAGCACCCAGCGCTGCCATTACGACGGCGAGGTAATCAAGGGGTGGTTTGGCCGCGGTAAAAATCAACTCTGATTTCTTCATTTAAATATTAAGAAAAAATAATTAAATAACTGTAATCAGAATAGCAAAAAATCAACGAAAAATCAATTTATCTTGACTAAATACAAAAAATATGATAGACTAATTTAGTCCAAGTAAGCAAGGTGGTCGCCCCCTCACTTGGTCCGATGATTAGTATTTAGGAAACATAAATACCTTATATATTTAATCATTAAGCCAAGTGAGGGGGAGGAAAGTCCGAACACCATTCCCGATTTAATGTCGGGGTAAAATGGCAACTCCTAACGGGAGCCGAGAGTAACAAAAGAGTAGAAGCGCTTAAGACTTCTGCACTTTTGCCAAGCTTAGGGCAAGTGCAACAGAAAATATACCGCCTAAGTCCTCCGCAGTTGCGGTGGAACGGTAAGGTTGAAATCGTGGGCCCACCTTTGGGTGGGATACCCTCGCTTCGGCGAGATAAAGTAAGAGCCCACGGCCGACAGACTGGTAACAGTCGGGTTGGTAAACTCCTGCCTGGTGCAATGCCAAATTAGGTAGGCAGCTTGATCCCGACGGCAACGTCGGGACCAGATAGATGACCACCCCCCTTAAAAGTGGGTGACAGAATTCGGCTTATTAGCTTACTTGGATAATAAAAATCACCTTAATTATTGTTAAGGTGTTTTTTATTTGCTATAATATTTTCAACCGGCATCAATTTGCTGGTTCACACAAGCCGCCAGGGAGTGGATGTTATTTGGCTAGGATTGAGCCAGTCAAGCTCTCCAATAGATTAGGCGCTGACCAAAGCCAAAAACATTTTGCACCTCTTCCGCACTCTACCTTTGGGTAAGCAAAAAGAGCTCTTGGCGGCTTTTTTTAATCTAAAATTATTTTAAATTTTTTCTGCTTCATCAATTGCCCGATTAACTAATTTATCGGCAAGTTTATTGTCAGTCCGACGGATATGAACATATTTAATTTTTTTAAAGCCTAAAGACAAATTCCAAACCTTGACAAAAAGTGGCGCTAAATCTTTATCTTTAACCCGATACTGGCCAATCAATTGCTGTTGGACCAATTCACTGTCTAAAAATAAATCAATTTCATCAGCGCCAAGTTCTTTAGCTTTTTCTAAGCCAAGAATCACTGCCTGATACTCTGCTTGGTTATTGGTGGTTTCGCCGATATATTTTTTAAAGGTTCGTTCTTGACCGCCAAATTTTAAAACTACGCCAATGCCGGCTGGCCCGGGATTACCTCTAGCACCGCCGTCAGTATAAATTGTTATTTTACCTGCCATAAATTAACCACCCGTTCCTTTGAATAAAATTCTTAAATGGTAAAAATAACGGCTTAGGTAGCTTATTAACGAAAAACCAATCAGCGGAAACTACCTCTTTAGATTGAACTTTTATTTTTCCTGGTCTTTTGACTTTTAATTTAAACCAAAGGGTAATGTAGTGTTTTTTCGTTGATTTAAAGAAATCATTTGTCATTCCAATAAATTTTGGATTGCTGGCTGTAATACCAACTTCTTCTTTAGTTTCGCGAATAGCGGTTTTAGCCGGCGATTCGCCAAAATTAATATGGCCGCCCGGCGGTGACCAAGTTAATCGGCCATGCTTCCTTTTTCGTAAAATCAAAAAATATTTTCCTTTATATTCTATTAAACTACCAACGCCAACTTGGACACGTCTTAATTCTTGATTCATACTTCTTAATTCTTTAACTTTAAATCAATAATTTTTAACTGCAATTCCCGATTACCATTCCATTCATTAACATCCACTTCAAAAATTAAGTCTAACTTATCCCCTATCCTTAATTTATCACACCAATGACCAAAACCAAAACCAATGGTTTTTTTAATGGCACCTGATTCTTCTTTAACCATTAAACGTAAATGTTTATTGTCCTGACCGACTGTTTTTGCCTCAACCACGGCCAAATCGGTGGCGAGAAAAATCGGCTTTGGATTTTTTTCGCCGTAAGGCATAAATTTTTTCAGTTCTTCAAAAAAATGCCAGTCGACTTCGGCTAATTTGACTTGAGTTTCGATTTCTAAACTTGGGGCTAATTTCAAATCACCCAGACTATCGTTTGCCAACTTAATCATTATTTTAGTAAATTCTTTAAGTGCTTTTTCATTTTTTAAAGTAAAGCCCGCCGCCTGACTGTGGCCGCCATAGCGGCTTAAAAGCTGATCGGCTTTTTGGATTGCTTCAATAACATTAAATTCGGCAATACTTCTGGCTGAGCCGGTAATTTCCCCGTTGTTGCGGCTAATAACCAAGCTGGGTAAATTAAATTCATCCGTTAAGCGGCCAGCGACTAAACCGACAACGCCAATCGGCCAACCATCACCAACGACAACTAAAATTTTCTGGTTTTTAACCTCGCCGATTATTTGTTTAGCTTCAAAATTAATTTTATCAGTTAATTGCTGGCGCTGCTGGTTGGTTTTATTAATTTCCTCAGCCATTTTCTCAGCCTGGGAAACTTCCTCGGTGATTAAAAGCTGATAGGCGAAGCTGGCGTGGTTAAGTCGGCCAGCGGCGTTCAAACGCGGTGTGATTTGCCAAGAAACCGATTTTTCGTCTAAAGTCGTCAAATTATTATTCATTTTTTCAATGAGTTTTAGAATACCTAAACGTTTGGTTTGATTTAAAACTACCAGCCCCCATTTGACTAAAACCCGATTTTCTTCTAAAAGCGGCTGAATGTCGGCAATGGTGCCAATCGCCACTAAATCAAGCAACCACTTTTCAAAACCTTCGGGTAATTGCTTAACGGAAAAATTTTTATGATGCTTAACTAAGCCCTGAACCACTTTAAAAGCAACGCCGCAGCCAGCTAAACTGCGAAATGGGTATTTTTCCTCATTTAAATTAGGATTAATAATCGCATAGGCGCTAGGAATTTCCAACGGCTGATGATGATGATCGGTGATAATAACATCAACGCCTTTTTGGTTTAAAACATCAACTTCTTTTTTATTAGAAATACCACAGTCAACCGTGATCACCAAATTAGTTCCTTTTTCCGCTAAATCATTGGCGGCAGAAGCATTCAAGCCATAACCTTCAGTTTCACGAAAAGGAATATAAACATCAACTTGCGCCCTGAGATTTTTTAACGCTTCAACCATAACCGCGCTGGAGCAAACTCCATCAGCGTCATAGTCGCCGTAAACAACGATTTTTTCCTTTTTCACGATAGCTTCTAAAATTCGCTTAACCGCTTTTTCCATCTGATTAAATAAAAAAGGGTCAAGTAAATCTTGGCCATAATCCGGGTTTAGAAATTGATCAATTTTTTCTTGATTAGTTAAGCCTCGATTATATAATAATTGCAAAACTACTGGATTAATTTCGGGGAATTTGGCTAAAAACTCCGTTGTAATTTTTGGTTTAGTTAGCCACTGTTTTTCTCTCATAAAAATGTTAAAATGTATCTATGAACAAAAATCGCAGAAAAATTATTAAAGTTTTTTGGTTTTTAGTAGCGGTTATTGTTATTTTAAGCATGGTCCTCTGGGTTGTTGGCCCTAATGCTTTAGTATTTTAAATTATCTTTTGAGCACCGCTAAAAAAGCTTGGGCGGGAATTCCAACCTTACCGGTTTGCATCATTTTTTTCTTGCCTTTTTTTTGTTTTTCCAAAAGTTTTCGTTTTCTCGTGTAATCGCCACCATAAAGCTTAGCGGTGACGTCTTTACGCAAAGCAGACAACCGTTCAGCGGCAATAATTTTACCGCCAATGGCCGCTTGGATTTTTACCATAAAAAGCTGACGCGGTAAAATTTCTTTTAAAGTGGCAATAATTTTTCTCCCGACCTGATAAGCCTCATCTTGATAAACCAATGAACTTAAAGCCTCAATTTTTTCTTCCGCCACTAAAATATCAAGTCGAATAATTTCTGTCGGCTGATAATTTAATAAATCATAATTTAAGGAAGCGTAGCCGGAAGAAACGCTTTTTAACTTGTCGTAGAAATCAAGTAAAAGAGTGGTTAGGGGCAAATGATAATGCAAAACCGCGATATTTTCGTCTAAATATTCCGTGTTTAAATAAACGCCTCTTTTCTGGGAAACTAATTGCATAATTCCCCCCAAATAAGCAACGGGTGAAAAAATATCAACTAGCATAATTGGTTCAAAAATTTGACTAATTTCTTCGGGTTTTGGCATTTCCTGCGGACTTCTAATCGTCAGGTTGATACCATTTTTTAATTTTAATTGATAAGCCACTGACGGCACGGTGACGATTAGATTTAAATCATATTCGCGTTTTAATCTTTCGGTGACAATTTCAAGATGAAGCAAACCTAAAAAACCGCAACGAAAGCCAAAGCCTAAGGCGGGAGAATTTTCCGGCTCATACATTAAGGCAGCATCGTTTAATTTTAGTTTTTCAATAGCGTCACGCAGACGCGGGTATTCATTGCCTTCCTGACAAAATAATCCGGCAAAAACCATTGACTTAACTTCTCTATAACCAGCCAAAGGCGTAACATTAGCTTTTTCAAAAGTAATAGTATCACCAACGCGACAGTATTTTATCTCTTTTAGACCGGTAACAATATAGCCAATTTCGCCGCTTTTAAGCTCTGTGGTTTTTTCTAATTTTGGCTTAAAATAGCCGACTTCTAAAGCTTCCATGGCCTTGGCGGTTGAAATAAATCTAATTTTATCGCCAGCTTTAATTTTGCCGTTAAAAATTCTGACTTCTGCCACCACGCCTCGAAATTCGTCAAATTTAGAATCAAAAATTAAAGCTTGAAGCAACTCATCGTTTTTTGCCGGCGGCGGTGGAATTTTTTTAATTAAAGCTTCTAAGACTTCCTGAATGCCTTGACCAGTCTTAGCTGAGACTGAATAAATATCATTTGGCTCACAAGAAAGTAAATGGCAAATTTCGCTTCGTGTTTTTTCAATTTCAGCATTAGGCAAATCAATTTTATTAATCACGGGAATAATCGTCAGATTCTGTTCTAGGGCTAAATAAAGATTAGCCACGGTCTGCGCTTGGATACCCTGACTAGCGTCAACCAAAAGAATTGCGCCTTCGACTGCGGCTAAACTTCGGGAAACTTCATAGCTAAAATCAACATGGCCCGGTGTATCAATTAAGTTTAATTCATAGCCTTGCCAATTCATCCGTACGGGTTGAAGTTTAATCGTAATCCCACGTTCCCGTTCAATATCCATTTGGTCTAAAATTTGTTCTTTCATTTCGCGTTGGGAAACCGTATTAGTCAATTCTAAAAAACGGTCCGCTAACGTGGACTTACCGTGATCAATATGCGCGATAATGCAAAAATTACGAATGTTATTCATAAATCAAAAAAACCTCTTTTACTATAATCTCGCCCCGCGTTAAGCTTATAGATTATACCTCAGTTATTAATTAAAGCAAGCCGCGAGGCGACTCCGTGCCAACTAAACTATTTGATTTATTATTAAAAATCCGCGAGCTTTAGTGCGGGGTGATCAATATGCGCGATAATGCAAAAATTACGAATTTTTTCCATAGAACAACGCCTGAATTTCTAACTTAATTTTTCCTCCTCAATAATTTCTTTAGTCACCACTGGTTTTGCCGAGAGCTTATTTTTTAGAGCATCAATAAACATTTTTAGCTCTTCACTTTGAAGAAAAAATGCAACCATAAAATAAATTAATAAACCGCCTAAAGCTGCGGCACCAGTCTGAAGACTAATACCAATAAAAGTATTTAAGCCGAAATATTTTTCCATTGGATATTTAATCGCTTGGGCGACAATCGCCAACATAAAAGTGGAAATCAAAATTTTTATCGTCGAGATGGCAATTCGGCCACCGTCTAATCGTCCCAATTGAAAATGAAGGGCTAAAATTAATAAAACTAAATTCAAAATACTTGCCAATGAGAAAGCAATTGCTAATCCACTAACACCAAAATTGGGAGTCAGGGTAAAGGCAAAAATTAAATTAGCGAAGGCAGAGATCAAGCCTAAATAAAATGGGGTTTTACTGTCTAATTTGGCATAGAAAGCGCGAACTAAAACCAGGATTAGTGATTGAGCAAATAGACTGATAGCAAAAAATGATAAAGTTTCCAGGGTAATCACGGTGTCTTCCCAGTCAAATTTTCCTGCGCCTAAAATTACCCTAACGACTTGAGCTCGAAGAACAATTAATAAAGCTGAAGCGGGTAAAATAAAAAAGAGTATTTGTCTAATCGCTAATGATAATATTTCAACAAAATCTTTTTTCTTTTTTACCTGCTGGGACAAGCTCGGAAAAACAGCAATAGCAAAAGAAACGCCGAAAAGACCCAAAGGAAAACTTTGAATATTATTGGCCAAATTAAAAACGGCAATACTGCCAACCGCTAAGGTTGAGCCAATCATGGTAATCACTAATAAATTAATCTGACCAACCATTAGGGCTAAAGTTCGCGGTACCATCATTTTAATAATCTGCAAAACTCCCTTGTCAGTAAAATCTAAAATCCACTGATAGTGATAGCCAAGCAGCCAGCTGGCAAAAACCTGAACGGCTAAATGGAGTAAGGAGCCAAAGACCACACCCCAAGCTAAACCGTAAATACCAAAAAAATCAGTCAGAAAAATAGCACCAATAATAATACCAAGGTTATAAAGGATCGGCGCGATGGAAAATAAAAAAAATCTTTTAAAAGATTGGAGAACACCTGCAAAAACTCCAGCCAAACCAAGAAGGATTGGCGAAAAAAACATGATTCGAGATAAATTAGTGGTGACGTCTAACGATGATTGGTCAAAGCCTGGGGTGATAATTTTTGTCAACCAAGGAGCCAAAAAAAACAATAGCCCGGAAAGTAAAACCAAAAATATAAAAATTAAATTAAGAATTATATTGACTAATCGCCAAGCTTTTTTGGGTTGATTTAGATATTGCGAAAAAACCGGAATAAACCCGGCAGAAAGCGCCCCTAAGATAAGTAAATTAAAAACTAAATCAGGGATTCTAAAGGCAGCGTAATAAATATCAAGTTCTCGGCTGGCGCCAAATTCTGAAGCTAAAACCCGATCCCTAAAAATTCCCAAAATTCTTGAAAGTAATGAAGTCGCACCAATGATAATTGCCGCTGAGGTAATAGTTTTTGATTGATTTAAAAAAATTTTTTTTAACATAAACTTACCCCCATTGCTTTACTCCATTTTCGCTATAATAATCATAGCCGCAACCACGCCAGTTAGGACACCAATTAAAACAAACCACATTTGAAAATCGGTCATAAATCAATTTATTTTAATTTTAATAATTTTTTTTCTACTATTTCTCTTTTTAGTAAACCATTTTGCGCGCCGACTTTATTAACAACGGAAGCTGAATTAATCATCCCCCATTTTAAAGCTAAGATGATGTTATTTTTTTCAATTATATAACCAGCCAAAAAACTTGAACCAAAGGCATCGCCCACACCGGTTGTATCAACTGTCTTTGCCGGATAAATTTTTTGCTGATAAATATTTTTTCCATCATAAGCCCAAGCGCCTTTTTTACCGTTTGTGATAATAAGAATTTTTGGTCCCCATTCGCTTAAAATATTTAAAAGATAAAGCGGACGATTTAAGTAGTTAGGATTTTTTCGTCCGAGTTTTATTCCAGATAAAGCTAATTCAATCGCTTCATCTTTATTTAAAATTAAAATTTTTGCTTGGCTTAAAAATGGAGTCAACGCTTTTTTTCCGGCCTGAAGTTGCAATCGGCCCGGATTCCAAATAATTTTAATGTTTTCTTTAGCAGCAAAATTGAAAATTTCCTTAGCTTGTTTAAACCAATCCTTGTTAACTAATGAGGTTAAATAAAACCAATCCGTCTTTAAATTTAACGGCGGTTTAAAAACAAAATTTTTATTGGCGCCAGGCGTGACAAAAACAATATGCTCCCGATCTCTTTTATTAGTCGCTAAAATAAAGGAAAAACCGCTTAATTCTTTTTTATCAATTTGTACCAAATTTTGGCTAACTTTCTCCTGCCTAAATTTTTTTAAAAATTCTTTTCCAATTTCGTCATTGCCAACCTTAGTCATAGCCGCAACTTTAAAACCTAACCTTGATAAGCTGACAGCGATATTGCTTGCTCCTCCACCAAGGTTAAAATAGGCTTCCTTAACTGAAATTTTCGCTCCATATTCAAAGGCAAGCAACTGTTGCGCTGTCAAATTCTCTGGTGTGGAAATAATTTTTCCCGCATCGGTGTAAAAAGTCACATCCTTAACCGATCCACCGATACTAATAACATCAAATTTAGCCATAAATTAAATCCAGTCTTTATTTTTTAAATAGATAAAAATGCCAATAATAATGGCGGAAAATAAACCAAAGAGGAGCCAAATAAAATTGGGGTGGTTGACGAATGGTAAATCAACATTCATGCCATAAATACCGGAAAGTAAAGTTAATGGTAAAATCGCAACGGAAAAGCTAGTCAAAACTTTCATAATTTGATTAGTACGAAAGGAGATTAAAGATTCGTTTATTTCTTGCATACTTAAGATTCGATCTTTGTAGCTTTCCAATAAAAACCAATTTTTTTCCACAAAATCATCTAAATCATCAAAGTAGACATGAATTTCTTTTTTTAAAAAGCTAACATCAATCCGACTCAAGCGATTAGTCACTAATTTTTGGGAATCAATGACGGTTTTAAATTTTAGAACTAAGCGGCGTAGTGAAGCTAGATCATAAACAGTTTTTTTACTTTTTCCTTCCTCAATATCATTTTCAATCTTAGCAATTTCTTGTTCTAAATCGTTGTGGATATTCCAGACGTTTCTCAACCAATCATCTAAAATTAAATAAAGTAAATAGCCACTATCTTTGGCAAAGGCCTCTTCCCGCAAGTGGTGATTATTAATTACTTTATAAAAAATAGTATTTAAAAATTTTATTTTTTCCCGAGTGATTGTAACTAAATAATCCTTACCAATAAAAAAATACGCTTGGGTAATTGGTATTTTTTTTCGGCCCTTATCCCAAAGTGGCAGCTGAAAAACCAAAAAAAAGTAATTTTTGTAGACATCTAATTTTGAGCGTTGAATTTCGCCAGAACAATCCCTAAGGTCAAGGGGATGGAATTTAAAATTATTTTTTAAAAAAATTAAATCTTGTCCATTAAACTCATTAATAAAATACCACGTAAAATTTTCCGCTTTTACCGTCTTGATTGGCATAAAACCTGTCGTTTAATGAATTTTTAAAACGTTGTTGATTTTTTCTAAAATTTCGTCAATCTGGAAATCAGCCTTAACCAAATAATCAACCGCACCTAAGGCTAAGCCGCGACGAATTTCTTCGGTTTGCCCAAGATTAGAAAGGATAATCACCGGTATTGCTTTTGTCTCTTTCATCTCTTTAAGTTTTTTTAAACATTCAAAACCACTCTTACCCGGCAACAGAATATCCAAAACGACCAAATCTGGTTTTTCTGATTTTGCTTTATCCAATCCTTCATCTGATTCCGTGGCCATCAAAACCTCGTATTGACTTTTATCTAAAATGGAACTAATAAGTTTAACGAGGGTTTGATCGTCTTCAATAATTAATATTTTATTTTTTCCACTTACCATATAATTATGAATTAAGAATTAGACAAGTGGCAAGCTAAAATAAAAATTTGAACCTTGACCAAATTCGCTTGTGAACCAAATATCACCTTGGTGTAAATTGATAATTGATTTAGAAATATAAAGACCAAGTCCAGTCCCTTCGACTTGGGATGCAAGGATTTTTTTGCTCCTAAAAAATCGAGTAAATAATTTTTGCTGATCTTGGACGGAAATGCCAACTCCGGTATCAGCAACACAAAAAACTAGATACCCTTTATTATTTTTTGTGTGATAAATTTTGCCATAATTTAATTTTTGGAAAATGGGCTTTAATTCATTGCCACTTTTTTGACTAACTTGAATATCAATCTTTCCCCCTGCTGGCGTGTATTTAATCGCATTAGAAAGTAAATTAGTCAAAACTTGAGCAATCCGACTCTCATCAGCCAAAACCAGAGGCAATGGTTTAATTTGCTTGAAAATTTTTAAATTGATTTTTTTGACCTTAATTGAAGAGTTAAAAGACGAAACCACTTCGGCTAAAACTGGATCAAGATTAAGTGGCTTAATATTAACTTCAAATTGACCTTCTTGCAATTTGGCTAAATTTAGTAAGTCTCTAACCAAAACCAATAATCGTTCATTACCGTGATAGATCTGATCAATTAATTCAAGTTGATTTTTATTAAGTCGCCCTGGCTTTTGGCTTTTTAACATTTCCAGGCTCCATTTACTCACTCCTAAAGGAGCTTTTAACTCATGGACAGTAATGGTAACAAATTCTCTTTCCTTTTTTAAGATATCTTCCACTGATTCTCGTTCACCTTCCACCTGATTTTCAAATTGACTTTTGGTTAAAGGTAAATAAAGAGTAAAAATTGACCCTCGATTTTCCCGACTTTTAAAAACTATTTTTCCGCCACTCGCTTCAATAATTTTTTTGGCGATATAAAGATCGAGCCCCAAGCCTTCCGTTTGCGCTTTCATCGCATTGCGCGCTCGAAAAAATTTGGTAAAGACCAAGTGTTTTTGATCACTGGGGATACCAATGCCATCATCAACAATACGAAAAATTAAAAAATTTTTAGTCTTTTTTAGATAAATTCTAATAAGACCTTTACTCCGGCTGTAGCGAATTGCATTATCAATTAAATCATCTAAAATTAATTTAGCTTGTGAAAAATCAATAAAAACTTTAGGTAAATTTTTTTCTGATTTTAAAATTATTGTACAATTAGAAGCTTTTGCCCAAGCCAAATGTTTTTTTATTAATTTTTTAGTCAGGCTAATGATATTTTCAAAATTGGGCATCAGACTGGTGCCTTTTTCGTCAAGACGTGAAGCCCGCAACAAATCATTCACGACTTTAACCATAAATTTATTATTTTGATAAGCAGCAATAACGATTTCTTTTTGCCTGGTTGAAAGTTTGCCGGCTCGACCAGAAAGTAAAGTATCTAGTGACCAGCGCACGGCAGAAATTGGCGTTCGCAACTGATGAGACGCCACGGTAATAAAATCACTCTTAATATCCTCCAGCGTTTGAGCTGGCTCAAAAATTGTTGACTGATTCGTTCTAATCATACCAAAATTATAACATAATTATTCAACTCTGAATATAGTGGGAATTTAAAACCCCCATATCTTGGGGGAAACAAATTTTTTGAAAAATTAAAGAATTAAAAGAGTGGAATTAATTTGCTCAATAAAATGGAGTTTAACTAAGCTCATCGCTAAAATAAGAGCAATTACGGCTAAACTTTGAAAAATTACAGAAGGGTGCTGGATTTTAATTTTAATGAGAATATTTAGTCCTAGGGAAATTAAAAGAAAAATTAAAAAAGCCAGAAAAAAAATGTTTGAATAATAAATAATCTGATCGACTAAAGTTTTGGTTCCGCCATCTTGGCTCTTGACGGCAATCACAATCTGGCTAGTTTCCGTGTCATTTAAGGGAGGGGTTGGCGCTACCAGTTCTAAAACGAGTTGTTCGCCAGCGATCGATGCGGCATTAGATTTTGATTCAGAGGCTTTCTCATCAATTTTTTTCAAGTCAACTTTTTCAACTAAAGGTGGCACGGCGACTAAGCCGGATAAATCTTTTCTTTGAGTCCCAAAGAATTGAACGAGTAAAATTGTTTTTTTGCCATTAAACTCGCCATTTAAAACCGCCATACCAATCTCTTTATATTTCGAGTTTAAAATATTTCGTTGATGAGTCGGACTTTTCATAAAGGCGTCATGAACGGCTTCGGCGGTAATAAAATCCATGGCTAAGTTCTCACCCGCATAAATATAGTCATATTCCGCTCGGTTAATCCATTGCCACGGCCGTCTGCCTTCCGGCGTGTCGTGAGCAAAATAATCACGGTTCAACATATCCTGACCTTTGGCATAAGCGTATTTATCAAGTATTGAATTATCAACTAAAGGATCAAGGCCCACTTCTTTTCTTGAATTATTAATGAGATTAATTATGTTTGATGAAATAATTGCAGAAAGCTGTGCCGGTGATGGATAATAAGAAAATAGAAAAATAATAACTATAATTTTAGTTAAAATCGCGATAGCGGTGTAGCTGGCTAAACTTTTCGGCCTTAAGCTTTTCGGTTTGAAATTATTGCCCCGGTAAGGAATAAAAAAATCTAAAAGTAATCTTTTTGAATCTTGGCAAAAGCGACTAAAATTCTGCCGGCCTGAAGTTAGTTGTCGGATTTCTTTTTTTTCTTGCCTAAATAATTTCTGCCATTTTTTCGATTTAATAAATAATAAAAAAGGCAAGCCCAATGCCTTAAAAATCAAAGACAGAACTGCCATTAATTTCGTTTTTCTATTATTCAAAATTTTTTTCAGCCAATCAAACATTTTTAGTCTAAATTTAATTATATATTATAATATCATAAATCAAACATTTTGTCAAATTAGTTATTAAAAAACTCCGAAAAATTCAATTCTTCGCAGTTCAAATTTAATCTAAGTTGGTTAATTTAGATTAAATGGTTATGATCATCTTTTCCTGAATGACCCTTTTCAACTGAAGATGAATGAGGTTGATTGTTAGCTAAATTATCGGATCTTGGCAAATTTTTATCAACTATTGATTCTGAATTTTCGTTTTTCTTTGAAAAATCAAAGGCCGATGGCTGGATGATTAGCGGTAAAGACTGTTTTGACTTATCAAAAATTAGGTAAGCTAAAGTTAAAACAAAAATAATAAATAACCAAGCGGAAAGCCAACATTGAGGATAGCCCAAAATTATAGGCACAATGATTAAAATGCCAATGAGCCACCAAAGACGCTGACTAATGACTTTTTTCCGTTTTCTCCCCTTCCGCCAAACAAAAAATATGGCAATTAAATTTAGAATTAAAAATAACCAAATGTAATTAAGGCAATTGGTCGGCAGGGTTTGAATATTTGATAATTGAGCTAAGGGTTCTACAGTTGTGGCAACAGTACTGGCGACTAATTTGGGGATAATTTTATTTATTGCCTGAGGTGTTAATTCAGCTGCCAAAATTTTTTCTACTGGTTTTTGATCTTTTTTTTCTGTAATTTTTTCTTGTTTGATTGGTGATACTATTAATTTTGGTATCGCTTTAGTGGTAAAACTAAATTCTGGGCTAAAAACCAGCCGCGCGCCCCGCCACTGTTTTGGATTAGGCAAAGAAACAAGACGAAAATAATAGGTGGTTTCCGGTTCTAAATTTTCAAACTTTAAAGTATGAAATGTCGCTAATTCAAAATTTATTAGGCTTGAGTTTGAATAACCTAAGTTACTCTCATTTAATAATAAATTACCATCGCTTTTAGCCTGTTTGTCATAAACGATTTGGCTGATGGCTAAATAATTAGTAAACCAACTAATTTTCACTGAAGTTTCATTCTCAAATTCAATTTGTTGGTTAGTGATAGTTAGCATTGGGCCAAAACCGTTTTGTTCAGGAATAATTTGATAAACACCAAAATTAAAATTTCTATCTTTTCTAGAATTACCATCTTTGACTTCTGCCCAGCCAGCGGGCAAATTAACCTTTACTTGATAACTATTAGAAATCAAATTTTCAAATGAATATTGGCCGTTGCTATCTGTTATCGATTTTTTAACCAATGTATGATTATAAAAAAGTTCAACCTCCCAACCTGTCAATCTATCTTCGCCGTAATCTAAAAAATAATTAATGTTTAAATCCTCAAAAACAACGCCACTAATCGTGCTTGCTTCAACGGCTAAAGTCGGCTGAATAGAAATAATCAATAAAAAAAAGATAGCCAGAAGAGTGACTCTCTTAGATTCAAATTTTAACTTTATTGCCATATCTTTTTAACCCTCCCGTTTAAATTAGCTCCCTAAAAATTAAAAAACAAAATAGGTTAAATGTATTGGCTTTTTTTATTTTTTTGTAAGGTGTTGTAGCTCCACCTTATCAAATATTTTTTTCTTTCGCAATAATAGTCAAAATTAAGTTATCCACAACTTTAAATTTTTAAACTACAAAATAAATTTTATCGTCTGTCAATTAGATTGCTCCAACCCAGCAATTGTATAGCGATTTGACGCATTCCATAAAAGCCAGCCAAAACCATTAGCGTCATTGGTTGCCTTTTTTTCTAATTTAATCATTTCCGGTGTATAATCAGCGCCAAGATCAAAGTCCTGCAACCACGGCCTGATTTTGGCTTGGTTATGAGGAATTTTATCCTTGACTCTCATTAAGCTGCGATAAATTATTTCATAAGGATATTGGGCCGGGTTATTAAATCCTTCAAAACCAGCCGGATAATGCGAGGGATAAACCATGGGCGAAATATAATCAAAATACGGTGCCGCGTCTTCATAGCGCTGGCCGATATTTAAACCGTCAAAGCGCCAAAGAGTCATGCCAAATAAATCAGCTGAAGTAATAACTGGATAAAACGATAAAGTTAGGGCGGTATAGCGGTAAAATTCCCTCATTGCCCGGCTTTTATCTTCACTATTGTCCAAGTTAGCATAGACAATTTGCTTAATGTCACCATCTGACGGAAATCTAATATAGTCAAAATTAATCTCGTCAAAACCGATTTTTACGGCTTCTTTGGCTAAATCCAAGTTATAATCCCAGATAAATTTTTGAGTTGGATCAACCCAACTCAACCCTTTATAGTCGCGCCAAATTTCCCCATTTTTTGCTCGCAAGGCAATCTGGGGCATTTTTTGGGCTAAATAAGGATCTTGAAACACGACAATTCGAGCAATGGTGTAAATCCCCTTTTTCTTTAATTCTTTTAACCAATCGGCTAAATCGGGAATTCTTACGTCCTCTGATTTAATTTGGTCAGCTAAAGCAATATTAGTATCAAAAAAAATTCGGCCGCTGTAGTCTTTAAGATCAATGACGACCGAATTTAATTCAGTTTGATCAATTAAATCAATCAATTCTCCTCGTCGCTTTTTATCACCGGCCGTATAAGCGGTTAGATAAATTCCTTTATTCTCAATTAATTTTGGTTTAGTTAATATTGGATCAGTTGATTCTTGATTAAACGTCAAAAAAACAGAGAATAACAATGAAACAATAATAATTAATCCATTAACTAAAAAAAGTGACATATCACTTTCTATTTTAGCAAAATTAT
>MHII01000005.1 GCA_001817425.1 Candidatus Buchananbacteria bacterium RIFCSPHIGHO2_02_FULL_39_17
CTCTTTGTGGATTAGTAGGCTCAACCCCGCATCACCTTGAAGACTATCTGCAAGACCCTAGGCTCAACATAGCGCGAAAAAGCTCATAGGATCCTGCAGAAAATCTTCAGATGAGGCGTGCGGGGCAGGCGCCGCGCGAAAAGCTCTAAGAGATCCGGAAAGAAATTATGAATTTTGGCGGGCATAGTGCCTGCCCGTCTCTGGTGGGCGAAAAAGCTCAAAAGCCCGCTTCAAGACTAACAAAATGGAAAAAGGCAGGTAGCAAACAGGTAGCAAAAAAGACTAAATTTCCCAATTGAATAACTGATTAAAAAATACCCCGCCCTTAAACGGCGGGGGAATAATTAGAGGGCTTTAATAATAGCCCTTTTAACAAGGGGCTGATAAAAAGTTGAATTTTACCAACCTCTTTTTGGTTCATCTAAATAAAGGTTTTTAATAAACTCTAGCCTTAGCTTAGGAAATTTAAAAATGCTTGTCAACAGGCAAGAGTGGATAAAATTGGGGATAAAAATGTGGATAAATCAAAATTTTTCAATTAAACTGAAAAATGGCTTAAGTTAAATAAAAATAAAAATTCATTAATTTACATTTTATAAATTTTAGGATATAATTTAATAGGATATAATTTAAATAGTTAAATGACGAACAAAAAATATAAAATTTTTCATGACGGCTTAGATTGGGCAATTAAAAAACCCCCCAAACGTTTAAATCCCGCCATTTTTTGCCCAAGTCGTGATATTTTCCAAGCCAGACTTGATCATCTTCTCAATATCTTGCCTCGTCAATTAAAAAATAAAAATTTGGCTTTTTTACTGATCGCCGTAATTGGTGAAATTGGCAATAATTCTTTTGACCACAACTTAGGCAATTGGCGAGATATTAACGGCATTTATTTTAATTTTGATTTAGCCAGCCGGCTTATTGCCTTAGCCGATCGCGGCCAAGGCGTTCTGGCCACGATTAAAAAAGTCCGGCCAAAAGTTTCCAATGACGCGGCCGCTTTAAAAATCGCCTTTACCGAAATTATTTCCGGCCGCTATCCCGAACAACGGGGTAATGGTTTAAAATTCGTCAGTAAGATCATTCAAGAAAATAATTTTAAATTGCGCTTTTTTTCCGGCAAAGCATCAATCCTGATTAACGCCAAAGGGTTAAAAATCAAAAAAGAAATAAAAAAAATTCCCGGCACCTTAGCCATTATTAAATTTTAAATGTTTAAAAAATGAAATTGGAATTAAAAAAATTTGGTAAAATCCTAAATTCCCGGCCGGCCGGCCGCGAGGCTTGGCTGGCGGCCAAAGCTTATCTTCTACCTCTTAAAAATAATAAAGAAAAAATTGAAGTTGATTTTTCCGGTGTTTTGGTTTTAAGTCCGTCTTGGGCGGATGAATTTCTCACCCCGCTAAAAAAAAATTACTCTCAACAGGTGGTCTTTTTGGCTGCTGACAATCCGACTGTCAAAGCCACTCTAGAAATAATTGCCCGGCAATATCATCCCTCTTGACGTTTTTTGCCAAAAACACAGGGTGTACCCCTTAATATTTGACTTTTATTTAAAACTTCTTTTATTTTCGGCTTAGATACTTATAATCGTAAGTGCCGTAGTCAACAGTCAGTTCTTCACCTCTTTTGATCTTTCTTAAAGTGACGAAATTAAAACCGACGTCAATAGTTTTGACATTGGGTTTCTTTGAGTGATTCAGAAAAAAAGAAAGATCCATACCATCAAAACCAAAACGGGGCACAAGGACTGTCCCGTCTTTTTCAACCACGAGAAAATCGTCAATCATTGTTTTAATGGCCAAATCGCAAGAGGCAAATTCCTCAGCCGAAAAACGATACCAAGCTTGGCGCTTGACGCCGGGAAATAGTTTTGTGCCAGCCGGAATAGTGCGGACGGCGAAAACGCCGATGCCGCTGATTTTTGACGGCCGCAGGCGGCAATCAGTGTTTTTAACGAGCATCAAAGTTATTTGTCGGGCGGTTTGTTTTTTACCAATTTTTTTCATAAATCTCTTCTCTCCTTCAGGCCTCACGCAAATAACCCCAATTATGGAGTTTATCGCTGTCCTCAAACCAGCGGTCGCCAATATCCGTCCGATAATACATATTGGGAATTAAAATGTTTTTTACCCGCCAGTAAGCCTGGGCTTGGGCTTGTTTCATCGTTGAGCCCGCGCCAACCACCGTTAACACCGTGCCGTCGGTCCCGGTCACCAGCCACTCGTCATCAATTTGTTTGACCTCTTCAATGTGAATTCCTTCCCGATTGGGTTTTTTAAAAATAATGACGGCGTCTTTGGAATTAACTTCAAAAGTTTTTTTGTCCCGAAAAGGAAAAGGCGGGACCACGACTTCCACTCCCACCTGAAAACCGCTTCGGGCTTTTAATTTTATCGGCTCACCCTTGGCCAACTGGTAAAAAAATTCGCCAATCGGGTTTAATATCCCTTCTTGCTGAATGCTAATTGTCGGATAACCAAAACGATTGGTGAATTCCAAAGGGTAAATGCCATAATTATTGACAATGCAATTCAAATCAATATAGCCGACATAGCCTTCTTCGACTAATTTAAGCTCCATCCTTTTCAACGTGGCATTAAAAATCCGATTCGGCGCGCTCCAAAACATGCTTGTCCCCATCTCACCGGTGTAAGGCCCCAAATCACCGGGAAACAATTTTTTGTGTTCAAAGTTAACATTAATCGGATAAATAAATTCCTTGCCATTAAAAAAAGCGCCGACCGCGACCTCGACGCCAACAATTCTTTTTTGCAGCTGAAATGACTTTATTTTTTTTGACCAAGCCTTTTTATATTCATTCAAAACCTGAGCCACGTCCCTGCCGTCTTCTTCTTCACCTAAAAAAACGAAACTTTTAATATTTTGAGCTTCGCCACTTGGTTTAATGACATAACGGCCAGGATGTTCGGTAACAAATTTAATCGCTTCATCAAACGATTCAAAATCAGAATGGGGAATAATGGAAACGCCGGCATTTTTCAGCTCTTCTTGGCCAAAATAACGGTCATCTTCCAGTCGATCAGTGTAAGACGTACCGCCCACCACTAATTTTCCTTGTTTTCTTAATTGCTCGGCTTTTTTGCCTTGGCCCAAAACATCATCAAAAATAATAACTTCCGCCCAATCAACCTCTTTTTGCCAGTCATCAGTTTTTTCCACCAAACCATCGCCGATTTCCTTAGAATCAACTTCTTCAATATAATATTTAACTAAATGACCTTCCAGCAAAATATGCCAAGCTAAATCAATGCTATAAGCCCCGTTTGAGATAAATAAAAATTTCTTTTTATCAGCAGTTTTGATAAGGCCATTAACATTGCCGTTACTGCTATTATGACTTGCCATGAAAATTTTTCCCGTCTAAAATTTTATAAACCCCGTTAGAAATTTATAATTTTTTATTTTAATATAATGGTGAATACCCCCGTTAAATATTTTATTTAAGCAACAAGTATTTTCTTAAATTTCTAACGGGGTAAACAAAAGCATTTCCTCTTTCTCTTAAGAGGAAATATTATTAATTATTAACTAATCAGTTCATATTACTATTTTGTAATATAAAAAAAATAAAGTCAAGTAAATGTATAAGTACATAAAAATAAAAGGGGAAGTAAAATTCACAATTTGCTTCCCAAAAAAAGTTAATAGTTAAATGTTAATTGTTAATGGTTAACTCACAGCCGCTGAGCTGGGCTAATTTTTCTAAACCCTGTTCGCCAACTAATTTTTCTCCATCATCTAAAGCCCAAGTTGGATAACCTTGAATACCGGCCGCTAAGCATTTCTGGGGATTTTGCGGGCATTCCACATAATTAATAAATTGGAAAGCTTCGCCAAACCGAGATTTTTCCCTCTGGCAATGAGAGCACCAATCCGCCCCATACATCACCAAACCTTTTTCGGTGAGACATTGAGCAAAACCTGCCAAATCAGAATCATTATCCGACTTAGGTTGACTAAAAACCCACTGCCAAACCAAAAATCCGACCAAAATAACAATCACGATGATAATAACAATTTTAAATTTTGACCTATTCGGCAAGCTCGGGGTCACTCTGAGCCTGTCGAAGAGTGACTTGTAATTTTGCATTTTGATTTTTGCCTTTTGACTTATTACATCATTCTTCACAACAATCAACCAGCTTATCAACAATGTTTTTGAGCGTCCATGGCTGTTCGCTCGCGGCTGACTTTTTTAAACCAGCCGTGTCAATCAGTTTTAAACGTAGTCCCCAAAATAAAGTATACATCTTTTGCGCCTGATTAAAAATTACTTTTGCTTCATCAAATTTTTTATCAGCGTGCAACTTCGTCCCCACTTCAATTAAACGCATAGTAGTCGCCAATAAATGCTTACTAATACACCAAGTTTCGCCTTCATGCCAATCAATTAATTTCGCCAAAAGTAATTTTCTGGTCTGCCTGACTTCATCAAGCAAATCAAAATACTGGTCCTGATTAGTTTTGACGGCCGTAAAGAAAAAGTGCTCCTCCAAGCTAACTAAATTCATCACCGCGATGCTTAAATCTTCTTCGGTGGATAAATCCACCGTGCCTGATTTTTTCAAAGCCTCAATTTTTTTGATCACTTCAGAAAAATCAGGCTGATTATTAAGGTCGTTTGATTTAGATTTTATTTCATTCATAAATTTAATAAATTAATTGTGAACTAATCAGAGTAAAATGAGATTGCTTCGCTCTCCGCCAGTTGGCGGATCGCTCGCAATGACATCTACTATTACGTTGTCATTGCGAGGAGGAACAAAGTGATGACGAAGCAATCCCTGCCAATTATTGAACTACAAAAAGAAAATTAAAAGGCCCAAAATAATCATCGCCATTCCGGAATAGAGTTTCATTTTTCCCGTTTTTGTTTTACGCCAATCATCCACTTTTTCCAATAGAGTTTTTTCGCTTGCCAAAATTAAGATGATCACCAACGGCAAAATAAAAATCAGATTATAGAAAATCAGATAAGCTAATCCCCTTAAGTAAGTCGCTTGATCATGGAGCAGCCCCAAAACCATTAAATACGGTCCGCCGGTACAGGGAAATTCGCACAAACCAACTAATGCGCCAAGCGCAAAGGCCGCCGGGAGCGAACCTTTTTCCATTAATTGGGCCATCGGCCGATGAAACTTTGCCGAGATCTTTAATTTAATCGGAAAATTCGGCCAAAAATGACCAATTAAATTAATCAGTCCTAAAACGATCAGCAGACTAGCGCCTAATTTTGCCATAAAATGCGGCGTATTAAACAGATGCAAGACTTGCAAAATGCCTAAACCAATCGCGAGATAAACCGCCAAAAGACCCAAAATGTAAAAACTGCCGATGGTCAGAATTTTTTCCCGCAATTTACCTAAGCTAAACAGGAAAGCAATGGTTAAGAGTAAAACGGAAAAAGCGCAAGGGTTAATGCTGTCAATCAAAGAGGCAACCACGACTAAAGGTAAAAGCCACTTGCCTTCATTGCTAATTTGCCAGATTAAGCCCGTGCTAAAATTACTGGTTTTAAGGCCAATTGCCAAAGCGATGATCGCTAAAGCCAAAACCGCAAAAATAATAAATTTTTTACTCATAGATAGGATTTTAAGTAGTTAAGGCGTCACGGTGGCGGAAATCCTTAGTTGATTAACCGCGCCAAACTGATCTTCCAAATAAACGATTCGGTTAACCGGCCCTACGCCCGCCGGGCCATGGGCCGCGGGATCAAAAGTCACTTCAATTTGAGCTTCTTCGTTCGGCTTCAAAGTATAATTGGCCAAAGGCACCACGCCATGGCCGGGCATACCAAATGGTCCGCGCCGCCCCGCCGCGGAAACTAAAGTCGCGCTCGTGCACATACAGGAAGTATAAATTTTTTTTAGCATCAGGGATTGGCTAGCAGAATTTTTAATGGTAAAACTGTAAGAAACTTTGCCTTTAGCCATAGAAATTGTGCCAAAGTCGTACGTATCAATTGGCACCACAATGGATTGATTAATTGTGGCGAGAGGTGGATTCACCTGATCAGCTGAACTGCTAGCTTTCGCCAACCAAATAATTCCTCCCAAAATCAACAAGGCCACCACGAGGCCAATAATAATTTCCTTGTTTTGACTGAAGATATTAGTTGAATTTTCATTTTGTCCGACCATAAATTTTTAATTAAAATTATAATTAAAAATCCCTTAACTAAAGGGATTAATGGCAAACAAGACAAAAACTGAAATAATAATTATCTTGTTGCCACAAAATTTTTGGTCGGACTATTTTGATGCCAAGCTAACCAATGGCTTAATTTAGTTTTAAAAGATGAAGCTAAATCGTGAGTGAAAGAATTGATAACAAAAATTTTTAGACCAAACGATCGAGCAAAAATTAAAGAAAAAACCGCTAAAGCGGCCGCTAATAAAAGTAAAGCCAGAATCGCGATCTGGCTTAAAGTCGCATTAGAAAAACTTCTAAAAATTCCGAAATGAAAATTAAAAGTCAAAAAACCATTGCTGTTTTCTTGACAATTAGCGACTTGTGAGGTCGCAGCTAAACAGCCAGTTGGCACGTGTTCAATACCATGATCCATTATTAAAAATCCTAGTCCGGCCATGCCGATAAAGCTGATCAGTAACCAAATCGTGAGGGCTAATTTCATACCGATAGTATTATAGCATAAAGATGAAAAAAATAAAAGTGGCAGGTACCCCAAATTTAAGACACCGTGTCTTAAATTTGGGGTACATGCCAGTTCTCTTTACTCTCCAATAAAAGCCTTAATCCTTGCCTCATCAAAGTCATCAAGAATTTCCTGCTGACCTAGACGAGTCAATACTAACTTAGCACTCATGCCAGGATACGGCGCGACATAAACATTTTGAGGGTACTGCTCAACAATTTCTTTTAAACTACTCAACAAGTTGTCGTTACATTCAAAATCGTCACAGTTATAGTTGATAATCACACCGGGAGGCCCTGAGCCGTCGGCATGTTCAAGCATGTGCTTATGAACACGAATATCCATCGGCTCAGTCAAGAAGTGCGACTCCGGCGATACTTCAATGTGTCCTGCCATAGTAGTTGGCGGCAAAACTTTTTGGTTTGACACAACAAAGCCAACAATAAATACTAAAATAACAGCTCCTAAAATCCACACTGAAGTGAACAAAAGCTTTTTGAGCCTATTCTTCCGTTTCTCTAACTGCTGTTCCCGTCGCTTTTCTTCTTTTTTAATTCCCCGGCGCTCAGCTTTAGATAAGAATTGTGATGTTTGTGAATCCATATTATTAATGAGTTACTAAATTACATAAAAAATAACAGCTAAAAATAAACTTATCAAGATAAAAAACAATGTGTGACTCCCTTTAACTTTTGGTAGCTGCCAACATAAGTGTTCCTCCTTCTTTGGATCGCAAGTTTTGCTGTCTAGAACCACGATTGATCTCCAAAAAGTAAATCCAATAATAACTGCAGCGACTAACCAAACCTCAAGCCCAGCGAATGGCAGAACGGAAAGTCCCCCAGCAACACCAATAAGCGATAGCAGAAATGCTCCGCAAACAGGACAGCTGGCAGCAAACCCTCCGGTTAACGCTCCTAATAAAGACCCGCCCTGCCATTTTAAATTTGCCTTGGCTCTAAATAGTACAACAGCTAGGGCAAAATTAAGGCCAAATAGTATTAAAACTAGTGGCACTAACATGAACACAGCCGCTCTGTAAATAGGCTCATATGACAAGTTATATAAAACTGTCCCTAGATCAGAAACTTGCAATAAAAGCAGATAATAGCCAAAAGAAAGCAACAGACTTCCAGCCACTGCTGAAGCTAGAAAATCCGAGCGCTTTAATAAAGTAACTAATAGCGCTTTTTTGGTTGCCTTAATAGACTTAGTCATAATTTTTTATCCATCCATTAATGCCCTGCGCCATGTGAATGCCCACTACCACCGCAGCCATCTTGAAGATCCCAAAGCTCAGCAATTTCCTCTGCGCCCCAGCCATATTCGGTTACAAGATACTTAGCTTGACCTTCAAAAGCATACCAGCGCCAACATTTGCAACAGCAAGGGCCCCCTTCATCTGACAACTCAACGGCTTGATCGTAAATAGCCTGTTGGGTTGATGTTAATGTGATATTTTGTTGGTAACCAAACAAACGTTTGGCCAAGGCAGCTGAAATATCATATGGGTCTTTGGGAATAACATCAATTTCTGAATACTTCTTCAGACCCTCAACTTGCTCTTGGTACCGGTGCAAATCCATTTTCGAACAACACGACCCTTGAATGTTTTGCTCATCTGAATACATATCTACAGTTGCTGGCTGTAAGCCGCAAGAGCTGGATCGCTGAACTGACAAATAATTGTATCGCTCCACAGAACCAGCAGCGGCGTGGGCTTCTTGAACAAGACCCCATGTATTAGTATCTAATGGCTGATTTTGGTTAAATCCAAAACTAAAAAAGGAGGTACCGTTTGCGCCAAACAAAAATGCACTATAGGCGACGCCTAAAACGCCAAGAAAGCCTCCCAATATAAATGTTCTATTATTTAATCGCATACTATTGGTGATTTTAATTTTTTAATTATTAGGCTCATCGATACAAGAAGTAACAGAATGCTAACCAAGCCAAACTCGGTACCACCAAATGGCAAGGCGGCCAAAAAGCCAGAAGCTGATGTGATACCCAACAGTGAAACTAAAAGTACCGATCCACATGAAGCACAACCAATGCCTAAAAAACTACCAATAACACCCAGCATGCCAACACCAGCTGCTTTTTGAATGCTGGCACGCTTTCGCAGCAAAAATACCAGCAACGCAGTATTAATACCGGCTAGTAAACTGGTGATTAACATTATAAGCTGTTCAGCAAGAGAAAGATTGGTGCGAAATGAACCAAGGGTGCTCACAGTGATGCGGAGTTTGGCTTTGAAGCTGAAAAGATCCGAAGAAAGCACAAACCCCAACAATGAATGATTCATTAAAACGATAACCGTAAGCAGTATCAGGGTCATTACAGCCACGGCTATACTCAGGGAGACAGGTTGTAGTAAAGCCTCCCTGAGTATTTTTCTTAATGATTTTCTTGATGGTTTTTCCATGATTTCTAGAGCAGAGGGTCAATAATAGCTTTAAACTGTTCGATCGGTACGGCTCCACTAACTGGAATTTTTTGATCACCGGCAATAATGACATTATATGGCGTGCCGGTGCCGCCGGCGCTGGTGGCGTCCTGGTACTGAGCTTGAACTTTTTGAGCGTACTTACCGGAACTGAGACATTCTTCAAATTTGGTTTTATCAAGGCCAATGTAGGAAGCGATTTCGGGCAACTGGGCCGGATCTAAACCATTGTTAGCCGGCGTGATTTCAAACAACCGATCAACAAACTTCCAAAATCCGTCATTGCCCCCCAGCTCACCGGCGCACTCCGTCGCTTCAGCTTCTTTAGGAGCTTTGGGATGCAGCGAAGTTAATGGAAAGTGACGATAAACCCAATTAACCTGACCACCATAATCGGCGACTAACTGTTGTAGCGTCGGATGATGACGCTTACAGAATGGGCATTCAAGGTCGGAGTATTCGACGATGGTAACTTTCGCGTCCGGATTACCGCGAATCCAATCCTGATCGGTAATCGGTGCCATCGTGCCGACGCTGCCTCGCGTCGGTGTCGGCGCAGCGGCAGTTGGGCTAGAAACGGTTGGAGCAGCGGCTTGGGTGTTACCCAACGGTTGCCGAACCGATGTACCACCATCATTTTGCTTTACGACAATACCAAGCAACACAAAAAAACCAATGACGAAAAAGAGCACTAACGCCGCACTTAATCCAATCAAGAACCCTGTTTTGCCTGACAGCCGCGAGAAGAATTGATTAGTTGATTCATGATCCATAAAAAGTGAATTATTAATTATTGAGTCAACACAAAAAGCGAGCTGGTTTCGCTCCATGTCAAAAATAAACGATGGATACGAAATTTAACTCGCTTGTATTAAACTAATTGATACAGCCTAGGATTGATAATGCCTTGCGCTAATGCTTCGGCCAAATGATGCCGAGGCCATTGCAATAAACAATGGCTTCGAGAGTAATAAAAGTTCCGTAAACCAAGTAGTAGCCCAGTAACTAGTAGACTGCTTAAAAAATACCAAATCGAGATGTTATTTAATATATTCAAAAATTGGATTTCAGACGCTGAACGTAGGATTGTTGCTGGTGGCAACTGAACCGACGTCGTGCAGCACTCCATTATAGTCGTATCTGTACCAACGCCCATCAGACTCATGTTTCCTGAACTACCCATACTAAAGTGATGGATTACATTACCACAAAACAAAACAGCACTTATAACAAAAAAACCAAAAATGACTTGGGTAACTATTTTTTTGTTGATTGAGATACTACGTAACATAGTAATATCATAGCAAAAAGGCGATTATTGAGCAATGAGTTACAAAAAAAGATAATGACTGGACTCGAACTTAAATTTTTCTAATAAAATAAGCCATCTACTCTGAGGGTGGGATTCGAACCCACAACCCGCTGATTAACAGTCAGCCGCTCTACCATTGAGCTACCTCAGAGTATATGGCTCATTTTTTGCATTATATACCAATTTCTCAATTTTCAAAGTTTTGACCGGAAGTCGGTCGTTTAGAACCCGTCCGACCTCCTCCGACGATGACATTCTCACTAGTCTTTAAGAGGCTAAAATTACACTAAAATTTATACTACAAGAATATAACATAATAGATTCAAATAATCAAGTCTGGCTTATTTGAAAATTACTTATTTTGATTATATAAGATTGTATTTGCTAATTTTTTAGCATTTCCATGACTTAACAACCCAAGATACGACTGAACAGTGTTGTTATCGCCTTCTTTAATTTGTATATTACGAAACATCCGCCTTTTGGCAACTGTTCGTAGTATCCTATGGTCAGAAAAGTGTACCCAACCAAGAAAATCAACTCCGGAAGCAATGGTCTTAATGAAGACCTTGTCGGGGTGAAGCTGAAGTTTTAATCTGGATTGTAAAAAGTTGCTGGCTTCGAATAGAATATTTTCTAGCCAAACTCTATCATTAGATAAAAAAACAAAATCATCAGCATAGCGGATATAGTATTGAGCTTTTAATTGATGTTTTGCAAATTGGTCAAATTCGTTTATGTAAATATTTACCAACAACTGTGAGGTGAGATTTCCAAGTGGCAGTCCTTTACCTTTT
>MHII01000006.1 GCA_001817425.1 Candidatus Buchananbacteria bacterium RIFCSPHIGHO2_02_FULL_39_17
CTGTAAAACACTTTTAGGTTGGATGTATTGAAAAAGGAATTGAGCGGCTTGTTGTTTGTCCACGGAGTTTTTGAATATCATCTGGTGAGCCAATTTGTTAGAGCCAACCTGTTTAGCTATAATCAGAGACAAGCTTCTAAAGTAGGCCTCATCCATTTGGACCTTACCCTGTAAAATTGGCTCTAAATCAGGCAAATGAAGCCTAAACTGTCTAAACCAGTGGTAAACCGCTACTTCACTGGTATGGCATAGTTTGCAGGTTTGTTTGACCGGAATTTGCTGTGTCCAGCACCAAAGCAAAGCCCAAAAAGTTCGCTTAGGTTTTTTACGTTAAAACTTAAAAATTTGGGCGGGTTGACATGATTTCTTATTAAATGTATGATTGGCTTAGTCTTTTGTATGATTGGCTTAGTCTTTTTAAAATTAGTCTTGATTTTTTACTAGACAAAAAAATTAAAATAAACCGCTCTTTGATTTAGGAGGAGTCATTACTAATGCCAAACAATAGTCCGAAAGGAGAGATAGTTAAAGTTAAGTTCCCAGTGGTAGTTGATAGTGGCAGGTGCCCGACCTGCGACGCTGACGTCAATCAATACATCAGAGCCGCGGAAAAAGGAGAAATTGCTTTACCAACCTGCTGTCCTCACTGCGGCCAGCCCTTTGCTGAAGGCATTAAGAAACGAGTCTGGCGTTGTGGAAAATGCAACGGGGTTGTCCTTAACTTTGGTGAACAAAGATATTGCACTCATTGCCGAGGCGAATTAGTTTATCCGAAAGAAGCTGGTTACGAGGAACTGCTGGCAAAAATGGAAAAAGAATCAGCCCAAGCAACAAAAGAGGTCGAATAGTTTTTCGCCTCTTTTTTTCTTTTCCTTAATTTTGAGATTTGAGATTTGATTTTTGAGATTTATTCCACCGGCATATAGACTGCCGGGTCTAAAATATTTACCTCCGGAATAATATCAACACGGCTGACATAAGAAAGCGATTCATACCAGCGCATCTCAACTGGCCGAGTTTCACCGGACTTAAAATTATCTAAAGCCAAATAATTCGCCCCAACGACTTGGTCGCCGCTGAATAAAACCATATAAACGCCCACTTGCCAATAATTATAGGCGCTTTGATTAGTAATTTTAAAATTTAAGGTACTAACCGCCGAACTGCTGCTGCCCACGCCCGCATTTTTAAACTCAACTTCATTTGAACTAAACTGAAAGCGTTGCTGGCGGAAATCTTCATAATTAGAAACCCGCCGCCAATTAACTTGAGCTAAGCGAATCGCCGGCGCGGTGTCAGCGCTTGATTCTAAACCAAAAAAGGCAATGTATTTCTCTTCCCCCGGCAAAATAAAACTATGTTTTTCCGCCATCACTTGGCTACCAGCGACTAACTGAAATAAGGCTTTAGCCGCGGTCAATTTCAAATTAGGATTTCTGACTTTAAGGATATAGTCAAAACGACCATCTCGACTGCCTAAAACCGCCGAATCTAAAATTTCTAACGGTATGGGCCGATTAATCTCATGAAAATAACGATAATCAATCAGGTTGCCGGAAAGCTGATTTAGATCCTGCTTTAAAAGCGGATCCTGAACCACAAAAATTAAAAGCCCAAGGTATAAGCTATAGCTATAAAAAACCAAGTTCAAAAAAATTAAAAAACCAACTAAAATTTTTCGCAGCAGGAGTTTATGGGTGACATACCAATAGCTGGCTTTGAGTTTAAAATCAATGATTTGATTGGGCAGGATTGGCTCGACCATAGAATTAAATAAATCAAGTTGGCAAGTAAATCAAGTTAGCAGGTTTAAACTAAATTGCCATCCCCTTACCCTTCGATAAACTTAAGGTGGACCCTGAATGTAACTGAAAGGTCACCCTTCCCTCTGCCCCTTATTTAAGGGGAGAGGGATCAAGGAAGAGGGGTTTACTTGATTTACTAATTCATTAACTTGCTTTTTATTATACCATAATTTATCCAAAAATTGTACTTTTCCCCTTGCCCAGCCGGCTTTTTAATGCTATAATGGAAGTATAATAAAATGACTCAGATTAAGCAAAATTAGATTGATTTTATAGGTCAAATACCTATATTTTTAATTTCCAATAATTTATGACATCGGAAAAAGCCAAAAAAGCTAAAGCCGCAGCCCAAGAATATACGGCCAAACAAATCACGGTTTTGGAAGGTTTAGAGCCGGTGCGCAAACGGCCGGGGATGTATGTTGGCAATACCGCCAGTGAAGGTTTGCACCATTTAGTTTGGGAAGTAGTTGACAATTCAATTGATGAAGCCATGGCCGGACGCTGCGACAAAATTGAAGTAGCGCTTTTGGCAAATGGCGCCGTATCGGTTGAGGACAATGGCGCTGGGATTCCGGTTGATCTCCATAAACAGCACAAAAAGTCGGCTTTGGAATTAGTCTTAACTAAACTTCACGCTGGCGGCAAATTCGGCGAAGGCGGCTATAAAGTTTCCGGCGGCCTGCACGGCGTTGGCGTTTCCGTGGTTAATGCTTTGTCCGAATGGACGCGCGCCGAAGTCAAGCGCGAAAGCAAGCTCTGGCTCCAAGAATATGACCGCGGCAAACCGCGAAAAAAAGTCCAATCAGTAGACAAAGCGAGCGGCACTGGCACCAAAATCACCTTTAAGCCTGACGCTCAAATTTTTACGGTTTTAGATTTTAATTTAGCAACAATCTTAGACCACTTGCGCCAACAAGCCTATTTGACCAAAGGCGTCAAAATTGTGGTTAATGACGAACGCGAGGCCAAAAACAAAACGACTTATCAATTTTATTTTGAAGGCGGCATTGCTTCTTACGTCAGCTATTTAAATCATCACGTTGAGCCGAAACATGATAATATTTTTTATGTTGAAAAACAGGAAAGTGACACCACCGTAGAAGTTGCTTTGCAATATACCAATGAATATAAAGAAAATATTTTTGCCTTTGCCAACAATATTCTAAATCCAGAAGGCGGCATGCATTTAGTCGGCTTTCGGACGGCCTTAACCAGAAGTTTAAATAATTATGCGCGCAAGCAAGGCTATTTTAAGGAAAAAGACGAAAACCTGAGCGGCGAAGATTCGCGCGAAGGCTTAACCGCCGTTATTTCAATTAAAATTACGAATCCCCAGTTTGAAGGCCAAACTAAAGCCAAACTTGGTAACGCTGAAGTTAAACCAATTGTTGACGGCATTATTTATGATTCTTTAAATACCTGGCTTGAAGAACACCCCAAGGACGCGGAAGCGATTATTGGCAAATGTATTTTGGCGCAAAAAGCCCGCGTGGCCGCGCGCGCCGCGCGCGAAACAGTTTTGCGCAAAGGCGCTTTGGAAGGTTTAACTTTACCCGGCAAGTTGGCTGATTGCTCCACCCGCGACGCTTCAAAATCCGAATTATTTATCGTTGAAGGCGATTCAGCCGGCGGCTCGGCCAAACAAGGCCGAAACCGCGAATTTCAGGCAATTCTGCCCCTGCGCGGTAAAATTCTTAATGTCGAAAAAGCCCGGATTGATAAACTTTTAACCAATAATGAATTAAAGGCCTTGGTTATTGCCATGGGCACAAATATCGGCGAAATGTTTGAAATTGAAAAATTGCGCTATGATCGAATAATTTTAATGACTGATGCGGACGTTGACGGCTCGCACATCCGCACCTTACTTTTAACTTTATTTTACCGTTATTTCCCCGAGGTCATTCGACAAAATCATTTATACATTGCGCAACCGCCGTTATATAGCGTTAAAAAAGGCAAAGAATTTACCTGGCTTTACAGCGATCTTGAACTTGATGATTATCGCAAAAAAAATAAAATTAGTGATGAAATTATAGAAAATATTGAACCAGAATCGGAAATGCCAGCCACAACCGCACCAGAAGAACCAGCTGAAGAAAAAACCGAAAAATCGCCCAGACTGATGATTCAGCGCTACAAAGGTTTGGGCGAAATGAATCCGGAACAGCTTTGGGAAACCACCATGGATCCCCAAAAAAGAATTTTAAAATTAGTCGCCATTGAAGATGCCACCAAAGCCGACGAAGTCTTTGATATTTTAATGGGTAGCGAAGTCGGACCTCGCAAGCAGTTTATCCATGCCCACGCGAAAAGCGTTAAAAATTTGGATATTTAAAGTTAAGCGCTTCAAAATTAATATTATCTGAGTCTCGCCCCGCTCTAAACTAAAATTAAAACACTAATTCTCCACAAATCAGCCGAAGGCGGTCTCCGCGCCAAATAAACTTTACAACTATCTAAAATTTCTCCGCGAGTTTAGGGCGGTGGTCCATGCGCATGCGAAGAGCGTTAAAAACTTAGACATTTAAAAAAAGCCTGCCAAAAATTTGGCAGACAGACGAAGCAATCAAAGCTGATTAAATATCCTCTAATCTAAAAATCATTTGACTTAAAACTGCCTGCATCTTTGTTACTTCTTTATCAGTGATTAGATTCTGAACTCCTGGCCTTGATTTTTTCGCTTGGCTTGAGGCAGATGGAATTTTTGTTTCCTCTGGCTCTCTTGCTAAATCATTACCAACAAGCTCTCTCAAAATCTCATTAATATGAGTTAATTGTTCCACAAGAGACTTACGAAAACGGTTATCGCTTAGACGAGCAACCCACCAGTGAAGACAGTCAGGTAAAAACCTAACCATCAACAAAACCAGAGGTTTTTTGCAAGCAGAACAATGGAAAGCTGAAATATTAATACCAAGGAAATTGCTTAGATTAAATTGCATCAGCAAACCGCAATGTGGACAACGAAAATCAATCTGATTTTTCATTTTCTGCCCTCCCGATGGTTTAACGTTCAAGGAACAAAAGATCTTAATTTTATTATAATATTAAATAATAAAAAAATCTACCCCCTTGACGAACTTAAATTTCCTGTGGTATTATGAAATTAAAAAATAATCAATAATCTAAAAAGTCCCCGGGGGGCTTTTTAAAATCCCGCAATTGATACCAATTACGGAATGATATAAATAAATTCGTAGCATCTGAAGATTCGCATAAATTAGCAAATTAGCATTGTGTTTTATGAATATTTCAAATAAAATCATAAACTACATTAAAGCTTCACAGCAAGAACTAAAAAAAGTCATTTGGCCTTCCCAAAAAGAGATCATCCAGCACACTTTATTAGTCATTGGCATTAGTCTTGGGGTATCAGTCTTTCTTGGAGTGATTGACTATATTTTAACCCTGATTTTAGAAGTTATCATTTAATAAATATGCCGCCATCAGGCGACTCAAAAATTTTAAATTCCCGCAAAAGGGATCAGTGGTTCCAACGGGACTTTACTGGTTTGATTTTTAAATTATTTAAGGTATGCCTAAACAAACACTACAACAAGGTCGGCGCTGGTATGTGATTCATACTTATTCCGGCTACGAAGAAAATGTCAAGCGTAATTTAGAACAAAGGACTGAATCAATGGATATGGAGGATAAAATTTTTAATGTTTTAATTCCGACTGAAAAAAAAATTAAAATTAAAAATGGCAAAAGAAAAGTGGTGACGGAAAAAATTTTCCCCGGTTATGTTTTAGTGGAAATGGTCGTTGACGATAACTCCTGGTACGTAGTGAGAAACACGCCAAATGTCACGGGCTTTATCGGCTCAGGCACCACCCCAACGCCAATCTCTGATCAAGAAATTAAAAATCTGCAAAAACGCATGGGCGTAGAGGAACCGACGTTTAAAATTGATGTCACGATCGGCGCGCCGGTCAGAATCGTTGACGGTCCATTTAAAGGCTACGAAGGCAAAGTTAATAAAATTGATGAAGCCCGCGGCAAAATAAAAGTCTTAATTTCTATATTTGGCCGCGAAACCCCGGTAGAGCTTGATTTTCTACAAGTCAAAAAAATCTAATATGATACCAATTATACCAATCTACAAATAACATACCTTTATAAATTGTAGATTCGTAGATTAATATTCATTCGTAATTAGCATCATATTTATATGGCGAAAAAAATTAAAACTATAGTCAAAATTCAGATTCCAGGCGCTCAAGCTAACCCCGCGCCACCAGTCGGTCCGGCTTTAGGTCAGCATGGCTTAAATATTGCTGAATTCTGCCAAAAATTTAATGAACGAACAAAAGACCGACCAGGTGAATTAACTCCGGTTGAAGTCACGATCTATGAAGATCGCACTTATTCTTTTGCCACCAAAACTTCACCCGCTTCGGAATTACTAAAAAAGGCGGCTAAAATTGAAAAAGGTTCTGGCGACATTTTGAAAAAAAAGGTAGGTAAAGTCACCAAAGCCCAAGTTCGAGAAATTGCCCAGAAAAAAATGCCGGATTTAAATGCGAAAAATTTAGCTGGGGCGATGAAGATAATAGAAGGTACGGCTAGACAAATGGGGCTAGAGATTACTGATTAAGATAAGTTAATAGGTTGTCCCGCTTCGCCTGCGGCGGGTGGGATCCTCGATTTTGCGCCAAATCTAAGATTTGGGCAAAATCGGGAAGGGAACAGCCAGACAAATGGGATTAGAAATAATTGAATAGAAAATAAATTCCAAATTACAAATAAATTTCAATAGTCAAAATCCAAAATATTTTAATATTTTAAAAATTGTGATTTCTAATTTATTTGGAATTTAAAATTTGGATTTTGGATTTTAAAACTTTATTTAATTTTAAATATTAAATATCTAAATATATGGAACAACAACTAAACCAAACTTTCCAAACAACGGCTGATAAAACCATCAAAGGACCAAAATCGCTTTTTTGGTATCTGACTTTATTTTTTACCCTCGGCATTACCGCCTTTCAGGTCGGCGGGCTTTGGTTTCAGTTCATTAACAAATGGCTGCCCAAAGAAGTGATTAGCGGCATGGTCCAGCCGTCTTTTGACCAAACCGCCCTAAAATTTGCGGTCGCCAGCATCATTGTCGCCACTCCCCTTTATTTTACCTTTAGTTATCTAATCCGCCGGGCATTAAAAAATCATAATTTAGACCCGAAAAATAAAATTCGGGTTTGGATTACTTATATCATTTTATTTTTAACCGTTGCCATTGCTGTTGGCGATTTAATTAATGCAATTTTCCATGTCTTAAATGGCGATTATACTCTGCGGTTTATTTTAAAAAGCTTATCCATTCTGATTATCATCAGCTGGATTTTTACTTATTATTGGCTTGAATTACGGTCAGAAAATTCATTGACGACTTCAATTCTACCAAAACAAATGGCGGGCATTACTATCGCCGTCATTGTTGTTTCTTTTATCGGCTCTTTTTTCGTCGTTGATTCACCCCGATTAGCCAGAAGCAAAGCCTATGACCACACTCGAGCCGCTAACCTCCAAGAAATTGAATTTTCGGTTCAGAATTATTACTATCAAAATCAAAAATTGCCCGCTGACTTAGAAACCTTAAGATTAGACAATGTCACACTCGCCATCAGTGATCCTTCGACTGATAAACCTTATGAGTACCGAACCATTGACGATAAAAATTATGAACTTTGCGCGGAATTTGAAAATTCCAACCTAGACGTTAAAAATCGAGAATTCCAGCCATACTATTCGGAATTTGCTTATCAAAAAGGACGAAATTGTTTCACCAAAAAAGTGGTCTTGCCCACGGATCTTCAGGCAAAGCCATTACCGATTAGATGAAGCTTTGGAGGATTTACATAATAAATTTTAATTTTGCGGGACCTAAAATTAGTCATTTAGGGTTTGCGCCGCGAAACCAACTGCTTGAGGGTAAGGTTTGGTAAAAAAAATGAACTATGCGTTCAAAACGTTATTTAGAAACTGTCAAAAAAATTGATAAGAATAAAACTTATCCGATCAATGAAGCCATTAAATTAATTAAGCAAACCGCAACCACCAAATTTGATGGTTCGATTGAGGTTCACTGCCACCTGGGGATTGACCCGGGTAAAAGCGAACAACAAGTCAGAGGCGTTGTCAGCTTGCCTTATGGTACCGGCAAAACCAAAAAAATTATTGCCTTTGTCGGTCCGGAACAAGAAAAAATCGCAAAAGCATCGGGCGCCGATATTATTGGCGGCACTGAATTAATTGACCAAATTAAAAACACCGGCAAAGTTGATTTTGATATTGCTGTAGCCACGCCTGACTTAATGCCCAAACTCGCGGCGATTGCTAAAATTTTAGGTCCCAAAGGCTTAATGCCTTCGCCCAAAAATGAAACCATTACCAAAAATTTAGAAAAAACAATCGCGGAATTAAAAAAAGGCAAAATCAATTTCAAAAGTGATGATACCGGAAATATCCATCAGGTCATCGGCAAAGTTTCCTTTGTTGAAAACCAGCTTGAAGAAAATTTCCGCACCCTTATCGAAGCCGTCAAAAAAGCAAAACCTGCTTCCGCGAAAGGAATTTATCTGCAGAATGTCAGTCTTTCTTCCTCAATGGGGCCGGGGATTAAAGTAGAAATATAAACTAATTTATATCAGAACTAACCCCGCCTAACTGGCGGGGTTTTAATTATTTAATGATCCTTACCAATCTTATTTTGCATCAACTGTTTTAGCTCAAAAGTATCAGCGTGCTGGCAAACTCCAAAATAAGATGAAAAATTGTGGCTGTTTATTCTGTACAAGAACCGATGTTTTGTTTTAGTTCGCAAAACGACACCATATGGCGAATGAACATAGCCGACAAAATCAATCCCCTGGCTCCAAGACCTAATGTTAATTTTGACCGGATGAATTTTTAATTTTAATTTCTCGTTTAAAAATACGCTAACTTTGGGAATAATGCTCAAAAGATAGTGACGAGATTGATTAATAATTAAAAAATCATCGCAATACCTTAAGTACCATTTTTCTCTTAAGCTGTGCTTAATAAAATAATCAAGTTCATTTAAGATAAATATTAGCAAAAAGTTGACTTGTCAAATTACCAAGTGGCAGACCTTTGTTCGGCGCCTTAGAAAAACTACCAATAATATGCCTTAACAGTTTAATTGTTTTTTCGTCTTTAATTTGGCAGCAAATAAAATCTAAAAGAATATTATGGTCAATGCTGTCAAAAAATTTGCTGACATCACACTTTAAAGCATAAATAGTTTTAGTGTTATTCTGGCTAGCTTTTGACAAAAAATCACGCAGGCGATAGGAAGCGCCGTGAATGCCCTTGCCAATTCGGCAGGAAAAGCTATTAAAAATAAATCGTTTTTCAAAAATTGGCTCAATAATGTTGACTACGGCCTGATGGACAATTCTATCTTTTACCGTGGTTTTATGAATTTGGCGCTTTTTAGGATCATAAACAATAAAAGGCTGATATTTACCATGGCAATAATTTTGATTTTTTAATTCAGCCTGTAGATTAAAAAGATTCTCTTCTAAATTTCTTTCATAAATCATTACATCTCGGCGAGAGTGTTTGCTTTTGGCAAACTTATACCAAGCTAAAAAAACATTTTCTAGGAAGAAAATTTTATCATAAAGCGATTTACTGGTATAATTATTATTACCATGACCCAAAATGATTTTATTAATCCCCCCCCCAACGGGTCTTACGGAAAAAGCATGCTGGATATTCCGATTATTCATCTGCTTTATGATTTTTATAAATTATGGCACAAAGTTAGTTTAAACTTCCCTAAATCCCAGCGCTACACCCTAGGGCAAATCTGCGGCACTGATTTGTTACTGCTTTTAAAAAATATCTTGGCCGCTTCGGCAACCAAAGATCGAAAAATAAAATTAGAAAAACTGCGCCAGGCCAGCATCAAGCTTGATCTGATAAAAATTCTTATCAGGTTAGCTAAAGACTGCGACTGCCTACAAAATAAATCATATTTAGAGCTTCAGTCAAAACTCCATGGTATCGGCAAGATGCTTGGCGGCTGGATTAAATCTCTTGAATAAAAATTTACACAAACACCCGGTAAATTAACCGAGTGTTTGCTATTTTTGGCAAGCATTCCCAAAGACAGGAACCGCCCGGTGGCCGTGACGATTAGAAGCGTCGTCGGCCTTGAGCTTGACTTGACGATTATCGCAATTCCAGTTCAAGTTCGGCACGTATGACCAAGGCTGGTTGCCCGAAACAGATTAAATATTTCTATTCTTCCATTGCACCGGACACAGGCGCACCCGTGTCCTGAATTTTATGCAAGATATAAGCTTGAAGCTTTATCTTAAAATAGAAATACGGAGTGCTTTACCATTGCTCTGCTCTCTTTTGACCGCCAACAGAAGCAGCCAAAACTTTGACAGATAAATGCAAGATAAAAAATTTCGGCGATTCCGATTCTTAAACCGGAATTCATAAGCCTACTCTTTCGGTAATAATTATAGCATAATAAAAACAGGGTTTGAAGACCAAGATCCAAAAACCTTGAATTTCCAAACCCCAAAAGGCCAAGTACCGAATACTAACACTCCACAAAGACAGGAACCGCCCGGTGGTAGTGACGAATAGAAGCGTCGTCGGCACTGAGCCTGACTTGACGACACCCGTAATGCCAGCACAAGTCCGGCACGTACGACCAAGGCTGGCTGCCCGAAATAGATAGCTGATAGCCAGGCAACCAGACGAACGGCACTTTGACGCCGTCCATTGCCTGTATCCACCGGGGGAAACAAGATGCCGCCCACAAGATTGCCGAAGGCAGCGAGGTTTTAGGAGTATGGACAGTTGGAGCAATGCCGTCTTTCTTATCCCAGTTGGCGGCGAAGTCAACTACTCGCCAGTGCAAACCGCGCTGATGAATAATGCCATCGAGCAACTTGAGATGATTTTCGTCGGACTTTACCTCGGGCCAGCGCCATTCACCTGGCTGAACCGCTTTGGTGAAATACCAGCCTTCTTCAAAAGTCCGGCTAACCGTGTCCAAAGACACATCCAGCACGACGGCGCAAAGATAGCCATCTGGCCAGGCCGGTGGCGGGCCAAGCGCTTCAAAGTCGGCTTCGGTAAAACCCCAATGGCGCTCGGCATTGCGCTGTCTGGTCAGTTCAAGTTGTTTTTCCGGCGGGATGAAAAACGACCGTCGGTCAATCAGCTTTGACACCTCCCGCATCACCTCGTCGGGATTAAGCGAGCCTTTACGGACGCGCTCAAACACATCGTGCTGGTGGCGGGCAAATTCGCCCAGCTTATCATCGGTGGGCACTACTCTTTTTTCGTCCGCGACAATTTCGGTTGTCATGACAAATCCTCCTTATCCTTATTTGACTGTCTTACAACCGGCAAGACTACGGTTTCTCTACTTTAGAGAATAATTAATTATATCATAAATTATTAATTTGTCAAGTCATAAATAATCTGCTAAAATACATAGACATTACTAATCATAAATACTAATTATGACCGAAAAAAGAAAAGATTATTTAAACTGGGACGAGTGTTTCATCCAAATCGCTTTTGTCATGGCCCAGCGTTCAAAAGATCCTTCGACTCAGGCCGGCGCCGTCGTGGTTGACCAAGATAATATTGTCGTTGGTTTAGGTTACAACGGCTTCCCCCGCGGCTGCACGGACGAAAATTTCCCTTGGTCGCGCGAAGGTGATTTTTTAGAAACTAAATACGCCTATGTCGTCCACGCCGAAGAAAATGCGATTTATAACGCTAATAAGCAGACCAACGGATGCAAAGTCTATACAACCATGTTTCCTTGCAATGAATGCGTCAAAACTTTAATCCAAAGCGGTATCGCTGAAATTATTTATGCTTCGGATAAATACCATGACCAGCCAGCCTGGCAGGCTGGCCGAAAAATGCTTGAAGCCGCCGGCGTCAAATATCGCCAGTATCAACCTCAATTTAATTTAAATTTGAAAAAAATTGACCCCATTAGACATTAACTTAATTTTGTGTGATACCTCATAACAAATACTAATAATAAAATTTTAAATTCTAAAAATCCATTATGTCTAACGGGGTGAATAAAATTATTTTAGGTTTTGTCGGTCCTCTCGCTTCCGGTAAAGGCGCAATTTGTCAGTATTTAAAAGAAAAACACGGAGCATCGGTTTTTCGCTTTTCCACTATGCTTCGTGATGTTTTAAATCGGCTTTATTTAGAAATCAGCCGCGACAATATGCAAAATCTTTCTTCGGCTTTAAGGCAGACTTTTGGTGATGATTTATTGGCTTCAGTAATCGCTAATGATGTTAAAAATGAAAAAAATGAATTTATTGTCATTGATGGCGTGAGGCGTGAACCCGACATTAAATATTTAAAAGATTTCCCCAATTTCTACTTAATTGAAATAAAAGCTGACCAAAAAATTCGCTGGGAACGGATGAGAAAGCGCGGTGAAAATACCGACGATAACACCAAAACTTTTGCTGAGTTTAAAAAAGACGAACAAAGAGAAGCGGAAAAAAATATTTCAGACGTAGCTAAGTTAGCTAAGTTTAAAATTGATAATAGCGGCACGTTAGCAGAGCTATATCGGCAAATGGAAAATATCTTAAAAAAATTCAAATTTTAAATTTCAAAAATACAATTCAAATCTGAAAACTTAAAAATTTGATTTTTGAGATGTAATTTTGAGATTTGATTTTTGAGATTTAAGTTGTTTAATCTTTTTCTACAATATTAGCTAATGAAGATTAAAATAAAAAAAATCAACCCAGATTGTATCATCCCCACTTACGCTCACCCCGGCGATGCCGGCCTTGATTTGCATAGTTTAGAAAATTATTCACTCAATCCGGGAGAAAGGAAAATTTTTGCTCTTGGCTTTGCTCTGGAATTTCCCCTAGGCTTTGTCGCTATTGTTAAAGATAAAGGCGGTTTGCCTAAAAATGGTGGGGTTCATACCATGGGCGGGGTTTTTGATGCCGGCTATCGCGGCGAATATAATGTCAATTTAATTAATCTTTCCAGCCAGCCTTATCAAATTAATCAAGGCGACAAAATTGCCCAATTAATTATTTTGCCGGTCTTCCAAGCGGTGTTGGAAAAAACTGAACACTTAACTGATACTGACCGCGGCCAAGGCCGCTTTGGTTCTACCGGCCACTAACAATCTCTTTATTATTTTGACTCTACCCGCCTACCAACGCCTATATTAATTTACAAAACTGAAATTTTTATTCTATTAAATCTCCTAGCTCTAGTTGAAATATATACTAGGCAATGGCGGGCAGGTCTGGACTTATTAACTTTATCTTGACTAATTAAATATGGAGGATAATAAAATTTTTTACCTTATTGGTATTGGCGCCTTAATTGTTTTAATTTTGGCGGCCATCGGTTTTTTATTTGTTTTTATTTGGCAAAAACCATTTTCGGCTAAAGAACCAGCGCTAATCAATCAAGTCACGACCACCCCGAGCTTTGGCACTTTACCTCAAACACCAGTTGACAGTAACGGACCCACCACCCCAAGCCCGGAAGAACAATTAGCCAAAGAAAAATATTTTATTTCAACTTTTTACCAAGCCGCGACTTCAACCACTGTCGCTAAAATCCCTGATCTCGACCTGCCACTGGCTAATGTCAAAGAGCAAATATTAAACTATCGCGATTTTTCGCGTAAAATTCCAATTGAAAATGCTTTACCGAAACTAAGCAATAACGGTTTTGTCGTTATTAATAACCCGTTTGGCAATGTCACTTCTAATTGGCAAACCGCCTTTTCCCTGATTAATGAAAAAAATGTGCCCGCGCTTATTACCAGCGATGCGGTTATCGGCCTTTATCAAGATACGTTGCAAATTATTTATAAAGAAATTGAACAAGATAAATTTTATGCCTCGCTTTGGCAGCTTTTACATGATCTTTTTAATCAGGTCAAAGCGCGCTATGATGTCAAGCGCCAACAGTTTGGCATTGAAAGCGACCTAATCACTGAAGCCAATCGTCTGGAACTGGCTTACTTGACTGTGGCCTTGAAATTGCTGGCACCAGAGCCAAGCCAGCTCCGGGAATCAATCACCGCCCAGCGCCAATTTTTTTCCCCTTTTGAAAACGAAACTTATCAAATCACAGTTCCGCCTTATCTAATTAACGACGTTGAATCAGAAATCAGACTGATTGATGCTAAAGTTAAATCCGCCAAATCGCCAATTTTATTATATCAGCAAAGCTACACCCCTTATTTGATTCCTGCCCAGTATCAAGCTTCCGAAAAATTAAAAAATTATTATCTGGCGATCACTTGGTTAAATCAAGTCTTTTTCCCGCTAAACGCCAAAAACGGCGACTGCCCTGACTGCTTACTTGACGAGCCGGACCAACGTCTTGGTTTCTTAGCGGCTTTATATCTAAGCGATGACTTAGGCTCAAATCAGCGCTTGAAAAACCAGTGGGCAAATATTTATAAAACAATTGCCTTTTTTAAGGGCCTGGAAACCGATCTGACTTATCTTGATTATCATTACGCTCTTGAAAATGAATTTGGCAAGGATTTTCACCTTGACCAAATTTTTAAAACTGATGTCGAAACAATTAAGCAAAAACTAGATTTGTTGAAAAAAAGATTGCTAGACATTAAATTCTCCCGCGCCTTGCGTGCAAGCACTAAAGCAAAAGATTTAGGTTGGCGACTTTTGAGAAATTACTTCTTGACTGAAGAAAAAATTTTTACTGACTTGACCGGCCAAAACCCTGGCAATTATTTAGGCGCTGTTAACGACCCGAAAAGACCAAACACCAGCTGCTCCCAAAAACAAAACCTTTCCCGCTGCCGGCCGACTAGTTTAGATATTTTTAATGTTTTAGGCAATAATCAAGCTGCCGAAATTTTAACTGACACGAAAAATAACCAATACCAAAACTATCAGCAGATCACCGACTCATTAAAATCCGCTCTCCAAGAATTTGATCAAAACACTTGGCATGATAATTCTTATCTAAGTTTATTTTCTGCCCTCCAAAGCTTCAAAACTGATAACCTCAACGGCTATCCGGCTTTTATGAAAAATGAAGTTTGGCAGAAAAAAAATCTTCAAACCGCACTGGGGGCTTGGACTAATTTCCATCGGGAAATCAAATACGAAAAAACTAGCTCTCAGAGTTTTGCCGGCTTTCCCAATTATTTTGGCTATGGCTACATTGAGCCTCAAGCCGAAACTTATGCCCAACTTTTAGCTAATGTTAAAATGATTAAAAAAGGCTTTAGCGCCCTTCAAATTATTGGCAGCGGCGAAAAATCTTATGAGCGCTTATCTAATCTTGAAAATTTACTCAACAATATCTTACAAATTACCAAAAAAGAACTGGCTAATAACGAACTATCGGCTGACGATTACAATTTTATCAATAATTTTTCTCGCACCATTAATTTATTGACGGGCGAAATTAAAAAAGAAAACCTACAAAATCTTTATACTTTAAGCCTAGTTTTTCCCGGCCAAAAAGTTCTAAATGAATTTATTGATGGCTTTAATTATTTAATTGTGGTTTATCCGGATAAAAATGGTAAATTGTTTTTTGCCATTGGTCCGGTCTTAAACTATTTTGAAAATCAAAAAATCCCCGCCGCCTGGCAGAAAGAATTTAAATAATGAAATTATGAAAGCTTATCTTGATATTGTTAAAAAAATTTTAGATACTGGTGAAAAAACCACGAACCGAACCGGCATTGACACCCTGGTAATTCCGGGTACGATTTTTCAGCATGAAATGAAAAATGGTTTTCCTCTTCTAACAACCAAAAAAGTGCCTTACCGATTAGTGGCTACGGAACTGGAATTTTTTATTAAGGGCATCACCGATAAAAAATGGCTCCAGGACCGAAACAATCACATCTGGGATGAATGGTGCACGCCGCTTAAAATTCCTTATGCTAATGACGAGGAAAACAAAAAAAAGATGCTTGAGGAAAGAGATTTAGGAACAATCTACGGCTGGGAATGGCGTCATTTTGGCGCCGAATACAAATCTTATGACACTAATTATTCCGGCCAAGGTGTGGATCAGTTGCAAAAATTGGTCAATGATCTAAAAACTCACCCCGATAGTCGCCGAATGTTAGTCTTAGCTTGGAACCCTTTAGATATTGATAAGGCGGTGCCACCATATTGCCACTATGCTTATCAGGTGACGGTCACGAACAACAAATTAAATTTATTCTGGAATCAGCGCTCCGTCGATGTTGCCTTAGGTTTGCCGTTTAATATTGCCAGCTATGCGACCTTGCTTCATTTATTGGCCAAGGAAACCGGCTATGAAGAAGGCAGATTAACTGGCTTTTTGGCGGACACGCATATTTATGTTAATCATGTGGACGGGTTAAAAGAGCAATTGTCCCGTGACCCGAATAAATATCCCCTGCCGCAAATCAAAACCGAAAAGTTCACTTCCATTTTTGACTGGCAAGCCGAAGACACGGAGTTAATAAATTACCAAAGCTATCCGATGATTAAATTTGAAATCGCCGTCTAGAAATCTCAAAAAATTAAACCCGCCTGCCGCGCCCGATTTCGCTTTGACGAAGTCAAGGCGGGCGGGCCATCGCCTTGCTTAAATATTTAATAATAAATTTCAGTCCGAATAAACCTAAATTGTTTCACTGAAATTTTTTGGGGCAGGCATTGACGGGCAGGTCTCAAATCTCAAATATACATCTTAAAATTAAAAAATAAATGCCGCCAGAGACGGCCTCCAAAATTTTGACTTTTCCCGCTACCATAATCTATTTTAGAAGGTGCCGATGTAAAATCGGCATCCCGACTTTACGTCGGGAAAGGCGGGATCCCGCCGTAGGCGGTGATAAATTTTGAATTTTGATTTCTATAAAAATCTGAAGGATAAAACTAAAGATTAAAAAATTACAACATAAAATATACTTATCTATGAAGCTGATATTAATGATGGCCACCACGGTTGACGGCATTATTGCCAAAACCAAAGACCAAAAAGCCGATTGGACCACGCCGGCGGACAAAAAAGCCTTTATTGCCGAAACCAAAAAGCATGGGGTGATTATTATGGGCGATACGACTTTTGATACCATCGGCAAACCTTTACCCGGCCGGCTTAACTTAATTTTAAGTTTTACTCCGGAAAAATATAAAGAGCGTGAAATCCCCGGCACTTTAGAATTTGTCAAAATGCCGCCCGGAGATGTGGTTAAGATGCTTGAAAGCCGAAATTTTTCTTCCGCCATTTTAGGCGGCGGCGCCAGAACCAATGCCGCTTTTTTAAAAGCCGGCTTGGTGGATGAAATCTTAATTACCATTGAGCCAAAACTTTTCGGCGTGGGCATTAATTTTACCGAAGGTGAGGATTTAGATTTGAATTTAGAATTAATTGAAAGCAAAGAAATTGGCGACAATGCCGTGCAGTTGAAATATAAAGTGAAGCCTCCCCCGGCCTAAAAATCAAGGTTTCTTCTCTTAACTAAGAGAGAGGCGAAACCCACGCACCGTCCGCCTAAGGCGGGCTGGTGCATGGGTAAAAAAATGACAGGCGAAAATCAATTCACCTGTCGTTAATCTTATTTTACCGCCAAGGTTAGGTTATTTGATTGTCAGTTTCAACTGCGGCATAATTAATCAAGTTAATTACGAAACAACCAACTGCGACCAGCCCTAGGCTCATTGTCCAGGACACTGATTCTATAAGAGAAAATTCACCGCCGAGTAAGTAAGACCACCAAAAAAAGGCAATACTGACTAAACCAAGTACTAATGGTGAAAAGGCCACTATAAACCAGAAACCGCCAACAGTTACTGAAGTAACCTGATTTAACCGCCAAATATAAACGACGGTAACAAAAATCAGCCACACCAAACAAATAATTCCAGCCATCAATCGTCCCTCCTATTTTTTCTTCTACATTCTGCGGTCAGGTACGACGAAAAAATCCTTAAGAAATATAACTAACAGGGCAAGAGTAAGCGCAATCTTTGTCCTTAAATCAACTAAATTAGATCCGATACCCAACAATATCCATAGTATAACCAGCCAGCCTAACCAGTAGATTGACCGGATCCGGTCATAGCGCCACAAACAAAATTCAACAAATTTACTGCTACTGCCACAGTACTTTACCATTAGCCCGGTCACCAAAAACTGCAAAAGACGCAAGGCAAAATAACCGACTAAAATCATCAAGATCAGCATTATGCAACCCTCCGTTATTAAGGTTCCAAAACTTATTAAAAATTACTATATTTTGATTCTAATGTCAATTTATGAAAAAAGTTGGCAAGTTCATTGTTTTATACGGCACCAATAACCTGGGCAAAACCACCCAGGCGAAATTATTAGTGGAAAAATTAAATCAAAATGGTTTTCCGGCCGAGTATCTAAAATATCCGATTTATGATTTAGCGCCCACTGGACGCAAGATCAATCAAATCTTGCGCGGCGGGGCTGACCAAAAAATTAGCGAGCTTGAACTGCAGGAACTTTACGCTCAAAACCGCCGCGATTTTGAACCAACGCTAAAAGAAAAATTAGAAGGCGGCATTAATATTGTGACCGAAGATTATATTGGCACTGGTCTGGCTTGGGGCGTGACCAAGGGTGCGCCGTTAACGCAATTAGAAAAACAAAATCAAAATTTACTCAAAGAAAATTTAGCGATTCTACTGGATGGTGAACGTTTTTTAGACGGCAAAGAACAAAATCATTTACATGAAAGCAGTGATGAATTAATAACAAAAAACCGGCGAATTCACTTGGATTTAGCCAAAAAATATGGCTGGCAGATTGTTTCTGCCAACCAATCAGTAGAAAAAGTCCAGCAAGACATCTGGCAAAAAGTCAGAAAATTTATTTCTATTTAGAGATAAAGGGGGTTATGATTCTTTGACTTGACGCTGTCTTTACTTCATAACTCCCCTAACCCGTCTTATCCTAAGAGGGGAATACCTTAATAGATTTTTACCTTGTAATTGCCACGGCAAGTCGCATTTGATTACAGAAACGCAGACAGGTCTGACCTATTGACAAACACACTTTTTAAGTGTAAGATAATTTTGAAGTGCCAATCAAGCGTCATGGTTCAATGGCGAATCTAATTGATCAATACGGCTGGGAAGCTTCCTTTTGTAGAACTGACCAAAGTGTTCTAAATTATCTCTTCACCATCAGCGACTTAGGAAGCGATCTGCCTAAACAATTGAAACAAAAAAAATCATCAGTACGGAGGATAAAACCATGAAGAAAAAAAGACATCGCTGGAGTTTAGGACGTTGTTGGATAAGACTAATGAAAAAGTTAGCCGGCCGCAGCACCAACCTCTATCAGCCGCATTTGGTACCAAAAAATCGGTGATATCGCTCCATTTTTTCGTTTGAGTCCTCAACAGAGGACTCTCTTTTTTTAATGTATTAACAAATACCAATATGAGTAAAGCCACGTCTAATAAAATCATTCGGGGCTTTATTTTTTTTAAAATTTATGATAATATATAAAGCGATACCAATCTACAAATAACATGCGAATGATACGAATATATTTGCTGCATTCGCATAAATTCGTAATTTGCATTATATTTTTATGAAATTAACACCCATCATCGGCCTAGAAATCCACCCCGCCCTAAGTTCGCGAATAAATTTTAAAAAACTTTAGAGTTTATTCGGCGCGAATACGCCTTCGGCTTACATTATATAATTTTCAAGTTTAAATAATTAACTTAAGGCGGGGCAAGCGTTAATTCGATAATATATATTAAATATATGAAACTCACCCCTATCATCGGATTAGAGATTCACGTTCAGCTAAAAACTAAATCCAAGATGTTTTGCGGCTGTGACAACAGCGGCGAAGACAAACCGGCGAATACGACGATTTGTCCAATTTGTCTTGGCCATCCCGGAGTTCTGCCGGTGGCCAACCGCCAAGCGATTGAATGGTCAGCGATGTCGGCTTTGGCTTTGAATTGCGAAATTCCCCAAACTTCAAAATTTGACCGCAAAAGTTATTTTTATCCCGACTTGCCAAAAAATTACCAAATCTCCCAATACGATCAACCTCTTGGTGTTAGCGGCTACTTGATGATTCCGACCAAAAATGGAGAAAAAAAAATCGGCATTATTCGCCTCCATTTAGAAGAAGACGCCGCGAAAAATTTCCATTCTGCCGACGGCTCGCCTCGCTCGCCTAAAGGCGAAGCAAATGGCGAAGCGGGTAAAAATACTTTAGTTGATTACAACCGCGGCGGCACGCCCCTAATGGAAATCGTCACCGAACCCGACCTGCGCTCGCCCCAAGAGGCAAAAACTTTTATGCAGGAGCTAAGGCTCATTATGCGCTATCTTAATGTCTCCGAAGCGGATATGGAAAAGGGCCACTTGCGCTGCGATGCCAATATTTCTTTGACCGACCAACCAGCAGAAAAAATTGACTTGAAAAAATTAAAACCAAAAACAGAAATTAAAAATTTAAACTCATTTAAAGCGGTTGAGCGCTCTTTGGAATATGAAATTAAAAGACAAGCAAAACTTTGGGCCGAAGGCCAAGCGCCAAAAAAGCAATCCACCCGCGGCTGGGACGAAGACGAAGGTATAACTGAAGATCAGCGAACCAAAGAGGAAGCGTCAGACTATCGCTATTTTCCCGAGCCAGATTTACCGCCAGTTAATTTCAACCCTCAAGCAAAAAATGGCATCAACCTGCAAATTTTACAAAACAAGTTGGGCGAGCTGCCCCAAAAAAAGCGCCGGCGTTTTATTCAAGAATTTGACTTAACCGCAGAAAATGCTAAGATTTTAACGGATGATGAAAGATTGGCTAATTTTTTTGAACAAGTAATTTCCGAATTGCAAGCTTGGTTGATTTCCTTAGGCGAAGCCGAAGGCACGGCCGAGGAGATCTGGCAAAAAAATAAGGCAAAACTTTCCAAACTAACCAGCAATTGGCTGATTAATAAACTTTTAGCTCTAATCTATAAGGATGGCAAACAAATCAAGGATTGCCCGCAGATCACCGCGGAAAATTTTGCCGAATTTATTACCTTAGTTCATCAAAATAAAATTAATTCAACGATTGCCCAAAAAATCTTAGAAAAAATGTACCAAACCGGAAAAGATCCATCGGTTATTATAACCGAAGAAGACTTGCAAGGCGGCCATGATGAAACCGCGCTAGAACAAATGATTGAAAAAATTATTAATCAAAGCCCAAAAGAAGTTGAACAATATAAAAAAGGCAAAGTAACTTTGCTCCAATATTTTATTGGTCAAGTCATGCGGGAAACTAAAGGCAAGGCCGACCCCCAGACAATTAAAAAAATTTTAATTAATAAATTATAATAATATGGCGATGGAAAGAGCCGATATTTCCTTTGCGGCCGAAGAAAAAAAACGACAAGGCGAAGAAGAAGCCGATCTCACGCCAAAAGTAGAACAATCTTTGAAAATTTTAAAGGAAAGATTAGCGATGGTAAAAAAATATGATTCAACAGCATTAGTTGATTCTTCAGTGAGAATCACGCGAGACTGTTTAGACGGCGCCCGTTATCTGGTAACATCAGGAGAATATGACCGCTTAACACCAGCAGAACAAGAATATGTCGATGGCATTATTGAAACAGCTGGTTTACATGATTTAGGAGACGAAAAATTAAGAGAATAGAAAAAATACAACTAGAAACTCTAACCTTAATCGGTTTGAGTTTTTAATTAGACTTAAATTAATTTAAATGCTAAAATCAGAAAAGCTCATTGAAGGGAGGTGGTTATCTTGAGCGCTAATGCTTTAGCCGAATTTTTGACTGGACAAGGCTTGCCTCAGAGATTGGGTTGCCGGCACTTTGGCAATGGCGATGTTTCCACTTGTTCTCATTGTGGTCAGATTGTTAGAGAATTGGTGGATTATCTTCTCCAAAGAATTTTTACCGTCCAGCAACTTGAGGCGATTAAAGATCACCAGAGACCACGATTAGTGTCGGCAATAATCGAGGCCGTTTTAGCCAGAAGTAACGGGAGGGAGGGAAAACGAGATGGCTAAAACCAAGTGGCCACCATTCTAAAGGACAGCACGAAATTTTGCTGTCCTTTATTTTTTTAAAAATTTAACAACGGTTTTAATGGCCTGATTAGAACTTTCAATCCACTTTATTTCTGCTGCCAATTGATGCTGAAACCATGTCATTTGCCTTTTGGCAAAATGAAAAATTTCTTTTTTTAATTGTTCAACCATTGTTTGATAACGAATTTCACCTTTAAGATATTTAGCAACCCAGCGATATTCCAAGCCAAAATCATCCAATCGTTGCCAGCTTAAATCTTGCTTATGCCAACGTTTCACTTCATTAATTAACCCCTGTTTTAAGCGCTCTGCTAAACGCTTGGCAATTCTCTTTTTCAAAATCGGATATGGATAAGTTAAACCTAAAAGCAAAAAATTGTATGACGGTTTTTGTTTTTTTAATTGCGCTGATTTGGGCCGACCGGTCTGATAATAAATTTCTAGCGCCCGTTGGACCCGCCGCCGATTTTTTTTATCAATGACTTGATAAGTTTTAAGGTCAATTTGCTTCAATTGTGCCAATAATTTTCCTAAAGTCAACTGATTAAGCCTGATTCTTAAATTTTGATTTTTGATTTTTGATTTTTGATTTTTTTCCGCCTCCGGCGGAAAATTGTATCCTTCAATTAAGGCGGAGATATATAATCCCGTGCCGCCGCAGACAATCGGTAATTTTTTTCTTTTTAAAATCTCTTCAATTTTTTGATAAGCCAATTTCTGCCACTTGGCCACGGTAAACTGCCTTTTCGGCGAAACAATATCAATCAAATGGTAAGGAATCTGAACCATTTTGGGATTTGGGTATTGAAATTTGTAATTTATTTGAGATTTGAGATTTGAGATTTGAGATTTGACGACGTAGTCGTCCAAGTCTTTCCCCGTTCCAATATCCATCCCTTTGTAGACTTGCCGTGAATCAGCCGAAATAATTTCACCATTGAATTTCCTGGCTAATCTAACCGCCAGTTTGGTTTTGCCCGACGCCGTAGGGCCCAAAACCACAATTATTTTTGGATTTATTTCTTTAACCATACCAACCAATTTTAATTTATTTTTATTAAATCCCGCACCTTTTTCCAAGGGATTAAACCTCAAAGAAAGTCTGTTTGTCTTCGTTCGCCTAAGATAAGCGAGGATATTCGGAAAAGGTGCGGGATAAATCAACCCAGCCCTTCGCGAAGGGCTGGGTTAAAAGACGGGTCTAAAGGTCCCGATCTAAATTCAAAATTGACTAAATTTTAATTATCATTTGACTCATTGTCATCATTTTTTCCTGAATTATCATCACTGCTGCCGCGCCGCCCTTCTTTTTCCTCTCGCCGTTCCTCCATCCGCTCCTTGGCTCGCCTCATGATCACAGGCAGACTCGGCAAAGAATTTGGCACTTGACTACGAGTACGCTCTAAAATCTGCTGGGTAGTGGTTGCATCATCTAAGTTTTCCAAATAATCTTGAACTCTTTCCACTCTCTCCTCAAAAGTCATTTCCCGAAACTCTTCGCCTAAGCGCTTCAAAGTATTGGATTGGGCGCGGATAATCGCCTCTCCGGCTTGTTCAGAAACTTTATCTTTTAAACGCTCCAGAACTTGAAGATTGTAAAGATTCTTTTCCGTTGACGTCGCCGTATTCTCTAAGGCATTTTTAATTCTGGTTTCAATTTTTTCTAAGTCATTGTCTTCTAAAATTTCACCCCAACGTTGAAGCATCCGTTCCCGCATCGCTTCCATTTTTTCAGCGTTTAATTTTTCTTCCAGGCGCTGCAAAATCCGCTGACGGATAAATTCCTGTTTGGTAAATTGATTAACTAATCGCTCTACTCTTTCTTGAGTTTTATCTTGGACTTTGGCCAAATGTTCTTTTAATTTATTAATTTCTTTTTCATATTTGGCTAAAATCCGATCCAGATGTTCTGGCGTAATCGTCCCTTCATCAGCAAGTTCTTGCAGCTCAGCCAGTCTTTCATTGGCGGTTTGTAAACGCATCTCGGCTTTTTTGATTGGATCAAAGGTTGCCCACTGCCGAACACTGCGCCACAAACTTTTTGCCCAGTACCACGGGCTGTTGGGTAAAACTTTTGGTTCGCCAATATCTAAATCATCATCAACTGGCGGGGTGGAAGTCGCGGTGGTGGTCGCCGTAGTGCTGTTTATATCTTGCGCCAAAATCGGCAAAGGCAGAATTAAACTTAAAATGACAAAGGTAAAAAATAATTTTTTCATAATTTTTGTTATGATTTATTTTATTGCTAATTTATTTATATTTTTATTTGACTCGACCTTAGTCAAATCTTTACTCACATTATACTATTTATACACTTATTTGGGAAAATTGACAAAAATTTAACTTTATGCTATGCTAACATGTCTGTAAATTACGAACATTTGCTCTTCAAAAGCCAAGCTATTATGGCTTGGTAAAACATGGGGAAACAAAAAGAACGGAAGGAAAAGGTAATGAAAACGCAACGTTTAATAGCGGTGGTGGCAGTAATGATGTTGGCTTTGGTCGGATGTCCCGAAGCGCCCATCGTTCCGGGCAACGGCGACGGCAACGATCAAGTCTTGACCGGCAGTTTGCTGGTCAAGGGAGATTTGTACGGCCGCGACGGAAGCAAGGTGTTATCCCAAGATGACATGATTCAAATCGGAGAAGCCTTTATTGAGAAGGCTACTAGTATTGAGATTTATCTCAATGATCCCAAAGACTACTCCAACTATCGCCGGTTTTCCATCCCAGTGGTGGACGGCCGATTTGAAGGCACCTGCAATGGTATTGTCCCGGGTACCTATGATGTCCGGGTCAGCGTCGTTGACAAAAATTACTATATCCTGTTTACCACATACGAAAGCAATACCGTCGTAATTGAAGCGGGAGAAACCAGTAGTCTCTTGTTACAACTGGAATTTCTCTCGAGATACACGTTTAGGGTTATGATGAATGGCCTGCCCGGCAGTTACGACAAGGATGGCAACGCCATGATCCTTAATCAAAATGGCAATCACCATTACGCTTGGTGGTGGCGTGACAGTATTGAAGAACCGTTAGTCTTCAATTGCTCTCTGCCGTTGGACTTTGAAGGCGGCGCGCTTCAAGTGTTAGACCAAAACGGCGATGAGCAATGGGCCGACTTGCCACTCGTCCCCATCGACTTGGACTGGGAAACTTATAACTTCGGCGACGTGTTGGTCTTTGACTATGTGCCGCCGACGTGGTTGGGTGGGCTAGACATTGACATCGTGTTCCCTTGGGAAGGCCCGAATCCGCCGATCCCCGTGCCCATCCCATAGTCATATCCGCTGATAAGCGGCATTGACTTGAAAGTATTGACCCCGCCTCTGGCGCTTGCGCTCGAGACGGGGTTTCTTTTTAAAATATAATGCCAATAATGCGAATTTGTACGAATGATACTAATATTCGTATATTCGTAGCATTCGCATATCATTCGTAGATTGGCATTATATTATTATTTCTTCTCCTTAATCTCTTTAGCCACTTGTTCAATAAATTTTTTCCGATTGACTGTTGCCACTTCTTTTTGCCCGCGGATGCGAACATTTAAATTTTTGCTCTTGGCTTCTTTTTCGCCAATCACTAACATATAAGGCACTTTTTGCTTTTCCCCTTTTCTGATTTTATAACCAACGGTTTCATTCAAATCATCAAGCCAAACGCGAATACCAGAATTTTCCAATTCGCTAGTTAATTCGGCCGCCGCTTGGAAAAAATCTTTACTCACCGGAATAATTTGAACTTGCACCGGCGCCAGCCAAAGCGGAAACGCGCCTGCGTAATTTTCAATTAAAATGCTTAAAAACCGCTCAAATGAACCGGCCACGGCCTGATGAATCATTACTGGTTGGACGCGCTCGCCTTTTTCATCAATGTATTCAAGTTGAAAACGGTTAGGCATGTTAAAATCAAGCTGAATCGTGGCTAATTGCCATTTGCGACCAATCGAGTCTTTGGCTTCAAAATCAATTTTGGGCCCGTAAAAAGCGGCCTCGCCTTCAATCTCCTCAAAATGTTTGACTCGTTTTTTCAAAATCCGGCGCAGTTGATCTTCGGCTTTTGCCCACACTCTCCGCTCGCCAATATACTTGTCCGGATTTTTTGGATCGCTTAAAGACAGGCGCGGGATTAATTCCATTTTAAAAGTCCGATAAAATTCCGCAATAATATCGTAAATTAAGTTGACCTCTTGCTCAATTTGGTCATAGCGGCAAAAACAATGAGCATCGTCAATGGTAATTGAACGCACCCGCGACAAGCCATGAAGCTGTCCGGCTTTTTCATCGCGATACATTGCCGTCACTTCAAAATAACGAATCGGCAATTCGCGATAACTGCGCTGGCGGCTGGCGTAAATTTGAGTATGATGCGGACAATTCATCGGTTTTAAAACAAAAATTTCTTCGCCCTTGCTGGCAACGTGAAAAATATCATCGCCGAATTTATCCCAATGACCGGAAACTTGATAAAGCTCTTTTTTCGCCAAATGCGGAATCCAAACTTTTTGGTAACCGCGCGGAATCTGAAGCTCGGTTAGATAATTTTCAATTTCATTTCTGATGATGGTGCCGCGCGGGGTAAACATCGGCAATCCACCGCCGACTAAATCCGAAAAGGTAAATAAATCCAATTCTTGACCGAGTTTGCGGTGATCTCGTTCTTCGGCTTGCTTTAATTGCTCCAAATAATCATTCAGTTCTTTTTCTGAAGTAAAGGCCGTGCCGTAAATTCGCTGCAGCATTTTATTTTTTTCATCGCCGCGCCAATAAGCCCCGGCGATTTTCAAAAGCTTAATCGCGCCGATTTCTTTGGTTAAATTTATATGGCCGCCGGCGCACAAATCAATAAATTTTTCTTTGCCCGAGTGGTCAATCATTTTGTTAAGGCCGACTTTTTTCTCACCCTGTTTTTTAAATTCCATCGCTAATTCCACTTTATACGGCTGTTTTTTAGTTTTAAAAAATTTAATCGCTTCCTCCGCCGTCATTTCCGATTGCTCCATTTTCTGATTTTGCTTGATAATTTCCCGCATTTTTTTCTCCAGCCAGTCTAAATCAGCTTCCGTAAAAGTCTTACCGCCTAAATCAAAATCATAATAAAACCCCGTGTCAATCGCCGGGCCAATGGCGAGCTTAGCTTGGGGATAGCGCTCCAAAACCGCTTGGGCTAAAACATGGCTGGCGGAGTGGCGGATTGATTCTAAATTTTTTGACATAAAATTAAACATTAAAAATAAAAAATTAAAAACACAAATTAAATCTAAAATGTTTCATTTTTGATTTGTATATTTATTTTTTAATCTTTAATTTTTTATTTTCTAAAATATCTGACTTTAATATTCCCATCATCACTTCATCATGCCACGCGCCGTCGCGAAAAGTGTGGTCGCGCTGCCGGCCTTCTAATTTAAAACCGATTTTTTTGTATGATTTCTGGCCGCGGATATTATAAGCAATAAAACGGAGATAGATCCGGTGCAGTTTTAATTTTTTAAAACCATAATCAATTATTAATTTTCCCGCTTCCGTGCCATAACCTTGACCCCAATAGCGCTGGTCACCAATAAAAATACCATATTCCGCCCGCCGATGATATCGGTCAATTTTATTTAAGCCAATAGAACCAATTAGTTTGCCTTCGGTGGTGGTAATCGCTAAACGCAAATTATTTTTGTCGCGCCGGGCTTCCTTAATCCATTCAATTTCTTCTTTTAAAGCCGGCGGCGGCAGTTCGTAAATCGCCAAAAATTTGGTCACTTCCCGATCTTTTAACCAGCGGCAAAACCACGGCGCGTCTTTCAAAGATAATGGACGCAGGACCACTGATCTTCCTTTAATAATTACTTTCTTTAACATATCTGAATAGCAAGATAAGTTATCAGCAAGATAAGCAAGATAAGAAAAACGACTTATCTTGCTGATAACTTATCTTGCTTATCTTGCTTAAAAAAAATCCAACCAGAAAAATTTTTCTGCCTGGGCCCCGGCCTGAATTATTTCAGGTGTCATCCTGAACTTGTTTCAGGATCTCGAGGAGGTTCCACCCTGCGAAAATACTCAATTTATTAAATTTGCCTAAGGTTTAGTCCCGGACAATGGGAGGTTTTTCGCCGCGGAGCTGGTAACTCCGCCAATCACCTTTAGGTGATTTTATTATAAAACCAATCTGAACTGCTGTCAATAAATTTAATACTTAACTAGGAAACCTCCTTTAAATAAAAAAAGTGTCATTGCGAGTCCCGACGTCAAGTCGGGACGAGGCAATCCATATTTAAGGATTGCAGAGCCTATCTCGAGCCCTTCAATTTCATTCAGGCTAAACTCCAGCGAGAGATCTCCTCCTCCTCGCAATGACAAAATAGCAATTATTTGTTATTATTTAATTAATAAAAAGTCAACAAGTTCGTATAAAACTAGTTGTATGTCATTTTGTTTTTTACAATCGCTATAAAAAAAGATAGATGGAACTTCATCTATCATATGGGTAAAGAATAATGGTCAATCCACAAGTGTGACGACTGACCAACTAGCCCCGCATTTACCACACCAGAATGGCGTTTTTGTCCGACGATTGCATTCTGGGCATTTGTAAGCTTCAGGTGGTAAATACAGGTCACCTTTATTCATCTTAGCTTTAGTTTTACATGCTGGCATAGCCTATACCCTCCATAAAGAACCATTTATATTATTAAATAACTATTCTTGTTTGTCAAACAAAAAAACAAAACGACATATAACACGGTTTATGTGATTCCCCTCTCGACTCGTCGCTATGCTCCTCACTCGAGGTTCACCCAAATTTTGATATTATTTCTGTGATTTACTCCGCAATATTATATCACAGAAATAATTATCAAAACTTCATATAAACTGGTAACGTTAGGTGATATAAATTTTTATTTATTACTAATAATAAATGTATGGGTTTAATGGAACCAGCAATAAAGAGCAAAGAAGCTCTTGAAGCCATAGCTAGTGTCGCATCTAAGCCGTGGTATAAAAGAGTTGATTCTTGGCTTGTTATTGTCAATATTGTTGCATTGATAGTTAATATAACTATCATGTTAAAGCAACAATAAAAATTTACACCACCTAACACCTGCTATACGGTTCGCTCCGGTAAATAAAATTAACATAAATATGACTTACTATATACTAACAATTATATTTTTACTTTTTCTAGGAGCTACAGCATCCGCTACGTTTGCGGAAAAAAGTCCAAGATCAGATCGACCAAGAATTTATTGGAATGAATCATTCTTAAAACTCATTGGTCTATTTTTATGGCCAACATTATTGCTTGGAATTATTATTCTATCCATGAATTGGAAATTATCTTTATTAATAATTATTCTTGCACTATTTCTACAAAAAATGATTTTAGTGCCAATATCTGAAAAAATAATTATTTCACCACTACACCTTCTGTTAAACAAGAAAAAGTAAAAATATAATAATTAGGTACGAATTTTATTTACCTCGCTCACCCAAATTTCGTTTTCACTTAGGCGGTTGCCTCCGGCAAATTATACCGCCACATTCAAACGAAACTTCGGCTAGCCCGTTCCGTTATACGAAATTTTTGTAAAAATCCTTTAATATTATGTTTTCAGAAAAAAAATTTTCTCTCGCTAACGAGGGTGAACCAAAAATAATTATCAAGCGTTCTACGGATGCCCCACCAGATGTCAAACAAAACCCTTTTTACGATTCCGAATTTTGGGGGCGCGCTAATTCCCCAGATGATATCTACTTACCAGATTCTGATGAGGCGATATCTTTTGCGATGGCGGCGCATGAGATCGGCCATCTAGTTAAAGCGGGTGAGAGAAATGACGCTCGTTTGGATAATTTTGAGGCTACCCGCGCCGAAGAACAACGTGCTTGGGATAAAGGCTGGGAATATTTGCAAGAATTTGTAGACGAGTATTATGCGGATAAACCAGAATGCGCCCCCAAAATTCGCCAAGCTTTTGAGCGTATAAAAACCTTGCTTTTGCAAGCGACCGATTTAAGTAAAGGTATGTATCTTGAAAATGGTGCGCTTGATAATTTAGCTCCAGATGAAATTCAACGTATATTGGTAGAAAAACGAGAAAAATTTTTTTCTGAAAAAGGCGAACTCTTTAAAAATATTTTCGACGAAATGAAAAAAGAGAAAATTGGAATTAAGCCTGACTGGGACAAATTCACCGCTATTGTTACTAAGGCCGTCGAAAATATTTTAAAAGACAACGATAAGGAGTAGAATTTTTACAAAAACATCGTATAACACCGAATATACGGCTACGATAAAATTCCTTTTTACATTAATGAATTGATTTTTATCTCCGCCAAAATTTTTCTCCGCCTTTGGCTCCGAAAAACTTCGTATATTCGGATACGTTGTATGATATGTAACTTGTTGTTTAAGAAAGAAGACCCAGCATGAACTGAGTCTGTATGCAAGGTGTATTAGTCAGCGAGACCAGCGGCGGCAATGAATTCCCGCAGTTCCCTTCTTTGCCCTTCTGGTCGGGCTAGGAATTTGGCGCGCTTTGGCAGAGTAAATAGGACACTACCATCCTGTTTAAGTTCTGCCTGCAGCGACCAGTGATCCTCGTCGGTAAGATCGTGAGTCGCTGATATTTCACCATCTGGTTTAACGGAAACATGGAAATTCGTAAACCATCTTTTCCGGTGCCTGAACTCAAGTTCAAGCTTAAGGCCCATTCCTTCCAGTACCTCGACTTTTAGAAACATTGGATTCACCTCCTCCTCAAAGAACATTGACGATCTAGTCGTCTGGCAATGAGGCTAGGCCTCAGTTATTTCTTATTTGCCACTAGATCACAGATTACTTTATCATTATTAACAGTAGATGTCAAATCAAATCTAACAACAAGTTACACATCATACAACACGTTTTATGTGGTTCCCCTCTCGACTCGGCCGCTTTGGATAAACTCTGAGGCCTCGCTCGAGGTTCACCCAAATCGCTTGTCGTCTTAGGTGGTAGCGCCCACAGGCGCAATTATACCACCACGACGACTGCGCGACTTCATATAAACTGATAACGTTGTGTGCCATTTTATTCAAAATATTTTAAATTTTATGATTAGAGCCCTTTTGAAATTTTTCTGAAATAAAAACCCCGCATCAGATGTTCCGAAGAACTCTCCGATACAGGGCGTTTGTACATGGCAGTGCGACCTATGAGAGCCATACTAACAGCGCGGCAAGGCCGACGATGACGAAGTTTATGCCAATTCCAATTGCCCAGTCTTTCCATGAGTGAAACGGCCACATATCATCTTGCCGAGGAAACGCTTTGACTGACAGAAAGAACATATTGTTCTCCTTTCCGATTATTAACTTTCACTATAAGTTACATCTCCTAATTTAGTAAGATAGCATGTTCTAACTAAAAAATCAAACCCATAGCAAAAAAATTTCAAAAGGGCTCTAATAATAAGGTATTTTTTAATAAAACATCACCTAACACGTTTTATAAGGCTCGCGCCTTACCTAAGTCTTTCGGCTCGCGGATATTTTGTTCTCGCTTATGTGGTGTCCTCCGGACAATTTTACCACAACGTTCAAACGAAACTTCGGCTAGCCCGATAACACGGTCTATCCGATTCGCGAGTTAAATTTTGATAAGGCTAAAATTTGACTTATTTATATTTTATCTAGTATAATAAAGGCGTATGAAAAATTCTTTTTTTACAGTCTATATTGAACAAGACGAGGATGGCATTTTCATCGGATCAGTACCATTAATACCAAGTTGTTATGCCCAAGGCAAAACTCAAGCAGAAATGCTTGACAATCTACAGGATGTTTTAAGGTTATGCCTTAGAAATATTGACAAGAAAATTTTAGAAAAAACGAAATTTGTCGGAGTCAAAAATGTAAAAGTCAAACATGCCTAAACTCGTACCGATAAAGCCAAAAAAAATTATCAAAATTTTGCTTAAGCTTGGATTTACAAAACGTGATGCCGAAGGGTCTCACGTATTTTTTAAACATCTTGACGGACGAACTACAGTCGTGCCAATTCATTCTCAAGAAATTAGCAAAGGATTACTTAGAAAAATACTTAATGATATCCAATTGGCTGTAGAAGAATACGATAAATTAAGAAAATAAAAAAAACTAATTTTTCAATTCCTCTTTTTTCATTTCATTAATACAAAATTCTAGCAAAGCCTTCCTCCCCTTAAGATAGGGGGGGGGTAGGAGGGGTTATAATTTCAAAACTTCATAACTTCCCTTACAACTCTTAATCTTAAGAGAGGCATTAAAATTACTCCCCAATCTTAATCTCAATCTTGTCTTGCAGCCTTGGCGTTTTTTTCAGCCAAAATGGTTTGAATTTGATTTGAACAGATTTAATTTGCGGAAATTGGGAAAAGTAGGACTGAACTTGTTCTTCGGTTAAACCGGTTAGTTTAGCTTTATCAATTAAAGAGGCGGCTTGGGCTAACACTGAACTGGCCAACAATTTAACTTTAATTTTGGCGGTTTTGTTTTCCAAATTATACTCTAAAACTTCGTATTTAAAACTTTTAGGATCCAAATCAACCAATTGTTTTTCCGCCGGTAAACCGGCTTTGATTTTCTCTCTGGCTTTAGCGATTAAAGCGGGCTCGTCAAAAACCACGACAATCGCTTTTAATTTCATCGTGCCACTAAACTGCGTTGCCTCGGCGTTGGCTTGAGTATCAAACTTAGCCTCTTCCATGTTGGCCGAGACCAATTTTGGCCACAAAGATTGCTGCTGGTCTAACTGCTGGTTTACTTGAGTTAAAGCCCGCCGGTAAAGTTGGTCTTTTAAGGTCGCCTCGGCGTTAGTTAAATCTTTTTGCTCAACGAAATTAATGATATTACTGCCAGCACTCAAAGTTGTTTCATTTTCGGCATAAATTTTATCTTGCAAACCCGCCCACAAACCAGGAATAATCAGGCGGGCTGGTTTCAATTCCTTAAAATTTTCTTTATCCTCGGCGTAAACCGGCACTTTTATTTTTTTGCCCGCCGACACCGCCACATTACTTTTTAGACGCAAAATCACTTTTTCCGGATTAGCCGGTAAGGCCAAACGGGTTGAAGCAATTAGCGCTTGCTCTTTTGAATAATTATTGATAATCGTCACCTCGCCGACAATATCAGACTCGCCTTTTTTACTGCCCGTGGCCGTAAAACTGCTGGTTTGGGAAACTTCAACCATTTTAATTATTCCCTTAATAATGTCATTGATTTCCAAGCTAGTTAGGCCAACATCTTCTTTAATAATAAAATCAAATTCTTGATTAATCTGTTCGGCACTGGGCGCTAAATGAATCGTGACCTTGGCCCAAATCAGATAGCTCGTCAAAATTAAAATCAACAAAGATAGGCTAAAAAAAACCACGCCAATTTTACCATAAATTTTTGGCAATAAAATATCTTTTTTGACCATAGATTAATAATAATACTTTTTGTTTGATTAAACAATCTTTTAAAACCTCTAACTTATGCTTATATATTAACTAGAGCTAAATTTTAAATAATTCAAATGTTAATTATGAGTTTCCCTCTCCGGTTACAGAGAGGGTTAGGGTGAGGTGGCTAACTTCATAATCTCACCTCTAACTCCTCTCCCTTGTGGGAGAGGAGAACTATTTTAATTAATTAGAGGGAGTAATAATTGATTAACCTTGACTTTTTAATTTTTTATTCGTATTTCTCCACCCGAAAGGAATCCTTGCCTAAAATTTCTTCGATTTCTGATTTGATTTTGGCGCCGGCATCAACTAAAAAATTAGTGCTAATTTTTTTAAAGCCAAAACTATTTTTAACTACCAAAACCGCTTTATATTTCCCGTGGTGCTTTTTAAAAATTTCTTTTAGTTTCTCGCCGTCAGCCGTTAGTAGGCTTGGCGGCAACGTAATAAAAGCGGTCCCGCCAATCAAAAGTTCTTTGGTGTTATCAACGATACGGTGATTAAATTTTTTCGCCCAAAAGCCATTGCGGCCGTTGCCATTCCCATTAGCGACCGCGAGCTGATCCAACTCTTTAACCACTGAAGAAACATTTTTTACTTCTAATTCTCTAACTTGGTTGCAGATTAATTTTGCCTCACCGTCTTTATCCGATAAACGGCAGTTCATCATTATGATCTTATCTTCCTGCCAAATATTTTGGTCGGCTTTAAGAATACTGGGGAAAACTAAAACTTCAATCCCGCTTGAAATATCTTCAATTCGGACAAAAAGCATGGCATCACCGCTTTTGGTAATAATTTTTTTAATTTTGGTAATCACCCCGGCCACCTTCATGGCCGAATCGCGCTCATAGTGGTTAGTCGTTATTTCTTTAATCGGCACGACATAATCACGAAGTTGACTCTGGAATTCACTAAGCGGATGGGCGGAAACATAAAGGCCTAAAAATTCTTTTTCCCAATTTAATTTTTGTTTGTCATCAGCCGATTCAATCAGATCCAAAATTAGTTTTGGAATAGCCGCGGTCGTGGCCAGCATCCCAAACAGGCTTGATTGTTTAGACTCGGCCTCGGCATTGATATTTTTGATAAAGACCAAAAGCTTATCCATATTATAAAGCAAGCGATTGCGCTCGCCTAATTTATCAAGCACGCCCGCTTTAACCAACGCCTCTAAAGATTTTTTATTCAAATCTTTAGTTTTAACCCGACTCAAAAAGTCTTCCAAATTTTGGTAAGGACCATTCGCTTTACGCTCCTTGATAATTTCTTTAATAATATTTTCACCCAAATTTTTTACCGCCGAAAGGCCAAAACGGATTTTTTTACTTTCTTTATCCGCTTTAACTTCCAGCGAATCATAAACCACGGTAAAAGTGGAAAAACTTTCATTAATATCCGGCGGCAAAACTTCCAGCCCCATCTGCCGGCACTCTTCAACCTCCACCGCAATCCGGTCAATATTGCCATGGTCCGCCGTCAAAAGCGAGGCCATAAATTCCGCTGGATAACGCGATTTCAAATAAGCGGTTTGGTAAGCAATTAAAGCATAACAAGCGGCGTGCGACCGATTAAAGCCATAGCGGGCAAAAGGCAAAATATAATCCCAAATTTGTTTTGCCACCCTGCGGGTAATGCCATTTTTCATCATGCCGGAAACCATTTTTTCTTCCTGCTCATTTAATAAAGAAGCGATTTTTTTCCCTACGGCTTTTCGTAAAACATCCGCTTCGCTGTAGGAAAATCCCGCTAATTTTCTGGCAATTTCCATCAATTGTTCTTGATAGATAATAATGCCATAAGTTTTTTCCAAAATTGGCTCCATCCGTTCATCTAAATAATAGACTTTTTTTAAACCATGCTTGGCGGCAATATAATCAGAAATAAATTCCATCGGGCCGGGCCGATAAAGGGAAACCATGGCAATAATGTCTTCTAGCTCCGTGGGCACAAGCATTTTTAAATAGCGCTTCATGCCGGAGCTTTCTAATTGAAAAACGCCGGTGGTTTCCGCTCGCTGCAAAAGAGCAAAAGCATTTTTATCGCCCAAAGGCAGCTCATCAATGTTAATTTCCAAGCCCCGGGCTTTTTTTAAAATTTCTAAGGTATTTTCAATAATCGTTAAATTTTTTAAGCCCAAGAGGTCAATTTTCAATAAACCCAAATCTTCAATGGTGTGCATTTCATACTGGGTGACAATTTCTTCCGGATTTTGGCTTGAACGCTGGCGCGGCACGTAATTATCCATCGGTTTAGGGGTTACAACCACACCGCAGGCGTGCGTCGAGGCGTGCCGGGCACTGCCTTCAAGTTTTTTGGCGATTTCGAGTAAGCGCTTGCCGTCCGGATCCGCCATCACCCCTTGAAGGTCAGGAACGGTTTTAATGGCTTGGCCAAGAGACATAAACATGGGAATCATTTTCGCTACCTTGTCGCAGTAGTTATAAGGCAACCCCATGACCCGGCCGACATCGCGGACCGCGGCGCGCGCCGCCATTGTACCAAAAGTAATAATTTGCGCCACGTGGTCCTGTCCATATTTGTCCGCCACATAATCAATCACTTCGTCGCGGCGCGCGTCCGCAAAATCAGAATCAATATCCGGCATGGAAATTCTTTCTAGATTTAAAAACCGCTCAAAAAGCAAATCATATTTCAACGGATCAATATTAGTGATATTGGTCAAATAGGAAACCAGGCTGCCCGCGGCGGAACCACGGCCCGGCCCAACCACAATTCCGTTATTTTTTGCCCAATTGATAAAATCAGCGACAATCAAAAAATAAGAGGCAAAGCCAGTTTTGGCAATCACCGATAATTCATAATCAAGCCGTTTAGTAATTTCCTCGCTAACTTGATTTTGCCCAAATCTCCTTTTTAATCCCTCCTGACAAAGATCAGTGAGATATTGTTCTTCGGTCTTGCCATTTGGCACTTCAAAATGCGGCAATAAAGTTTTCCGCAGTTCTAACTCAAGGTTACATTTTTCTGCCAGCGCTAAAGTGTTAGTAATAATCTGTGGCTGATTTGGCCAGGCGTTTTTCATCTGCTCCGGGGTTTTCATTGAAAAATCCTCGCCTAAATATGACATCCGGTCAGTGTCAGCTAAAGTCTTTTTCGTTTGGATACAAAGCAGGGCATCTTGAGCATAATCATCATCGGAATTCAAATAATGAATGTCATTCGTAGTGACCACCGGAATGCCTAATTTTTTCCCTAAATCAATCACTCTTTTATTAACCTCAATTTGTTTAGTTAAATTCGGATGCGGCTGAACCTCCAAATAATAGTTACCTTCGCCAAATATTTTTAAATAGCGAATTGCTGTTTCTCCGGCCTTTTTTTCATCAATCATTAAATTTTTGGCAATCTCGCCCTGGAGACAAGCCGAACAACAAATTAATCCCTCATGATATTTTTCTAAAAGTTCCAAATCAACCCTCGGCCGATAATAAAAACCGTCTAAGTGAGCAATGGTGGTCAGTTTAATCAAATGGCGATAACCGGTTTCATCTTTGGCCAATAATAAAAGATGATAAGGATTATCATCAATTTTCGGCCGCTTATCTTTATGGCCATTTCGCGCGACATAAGCCTCAACACCCAGAATCGGCTTAATGCCGGCTTTCTTCGCTTTCTGATAAAACTCAATTAAACCATACATCACGCCGTGATCTGTTAAAGCCAGCGCCGGCATGCCCAGATCCTTTGCCTTTTTGATTAAATCGTCAATTTTTGGCTGACCGTCAAGCAAAGAATAATGGGAATGAGTATGCAGATGAACAAAAGACATAGGTTATAGTAGATTTTTAGAAGCCGGAATCAATCCTTGGCCTCTAAGGAAAGATAAACTCCCCCTCAAAGTTTAATGATAATTCAAAAGTCAAATCTCAAAAATCAAAAGTTTGGTAACCGCCTTCGGCGGTTTTTATTCACTTTTGAATTTTAACTTGAAATTTTGACTTTCACCTTTTGAATTTTGACTTATTTTTTCTTGCCTCTCTTCCCTGTTTTTCCATCAAAAATCCGACCAACTTAATCGCGGAATCGGCGATAACCGCCATATGGTTTGACCCTTTTTCCAATTTTTCTTTAACCAGTTTTAAAATCTTATCAACGGTTTCCAGTTTTTCCCGGACACTGGTGGTCATCTTGCTGAAATTGCGCAGCATGACAATGACATAATAAAGCGCCCAACAGAAAAATACGGTCAGCCAAAGCACGGCCAAGGAGATAACAATAAATAATAGATCTTTTGAAGTTTCTAACATATTATTGGAATTATGAATCAAGAATTAAGAATTAAGAATTAAGACCTCCGCTTAATTCATAATTCTTAATTCTTAATTCTTACCTTAATCGCGCGCCGAATTTTTTTTCCAAGCTGCTGACGACCTTTTCTACGACTGCCTCAACTTCCTCGACTTTTAAGGTCCGATCTGGCGCGCGAAAAGTCAGACGAAAGGCTAAACTCTTTTTATTTTCACCCAGAGCCGGACTAACAAAAGTGCTTAAATATTCAACTTTTTCTAACAAAGGGTTACTTTGATTAACTAATTCACTGACCTCCTGCCAAGTAATTTTCTGATCAACCACGATCGCTAAATCACGATTGACATCAGGAAATTCCGGCATTGGCACATAAATTTTTTGCTTATTAGCCAGTTTCACTAGAGTCGTGAAGTCAAAATCAAGACAAGCGACCGGAAAATCAAGATCAAATTTTTCTAAAACATCGCTGCGGATTAAACCGAACTGGCCCAAAAAATTATTTTCTTGATAAACATCAAGACCCTTGCCTTTTTCCCAAATTGGGCAATTTTCATCAGTAATTTTGAACTGATAATTATTAATGCCAAATTTTTCCAAAAGTAATTCCGCGATACCCTTAACCGCCAAAAAATTATCTTTGCCCCCGCCAACGGCAGCCGTCAGCCGCAATAATTCTTTGGGCAGTTTATTGTTTTCCGTTAAATAAACATGACTTAATTCAAAAATTTTTAGGCGAGAAAAATTTTTTTGATTTATTTTGATATTAACTAAAATTTGGGGCAGTAACGTTAAACGCAGATACGCCATCTCTTCATTTAAAGGATTAGCAATTCTGACTGCTTTTTTTACTGGAAAATCAAGATCAGTCAAAAGCTGAGCCGAAACCATGGAGTAGTTGTAGACCTCAGTAAAGCCCCAACCCACTAATAAATTTTTGGCTAATGATTCCCAAGCAAAAGACGAATCCTCAACTAAGCCTGGTAATTCGCCGCTTGGCAACGTCCGTGGCAATTCATCATAACCATAAATTCGGGCAATTTCTTCAATAATATCGTGTTGGGCGGTAATATCATTGGCTCGCCACCAAGGCACTTCAAGGTTTAAAATCTTTTTGCCTTTGACTTTAAAGCCAAGCGATTCTAAAATTTTTCTGATTTTATCTTCCGGAATTTCAAGGGCCAAATACTGCTTAACATTTGCCAAATCAAAATTAATCTTTGTCGGCAACGCCGCTTTAGCGCCAAGGTCAATGAGAGATGAAGCGACTTCACCATCAGCCAATTTTTGGGTTAACTCAACAGCACGCAGTATCGCCAGCTTCGTGCTGAACGTTGACAAACCTTTTTCAAATAAATCAGAAGATTCCGAACGAAGATTTATGGCTCGGGTAGTTTTCCTCACCGTCAGTGGCTGAAAATTGGCTGATTCAAAAACAATGGTTTTAGTTTCAGCAGTCGTGGCTGAAAATTCACCGCCCATCACGCCAGCAATGGCCACGGGATTTTGCTGGTCAGCGATAATTAAATTATTCTCATTGAGATCATAATTTTTGCCGTCCAAAGCCATAATTTTTTCACCATTTTTCGCCGGGCGAACAATGATTTTCTGACCATTTAATTTATCGTAATCAAAAACATGCAACGGCTGGCCCAGCTCAAGTAAAACGTAATTAGTAATGTCAACCAAATTATTAATTGGCCTCAACCCGGCCAAAATCAAACGCATTTGCAACCAAAGCGGCGATGGGCCAACTTTAACATTAGTCATCACCATGGCTTGATAACGCGGACATAATTTTGGCTCTTTGACTTCTACTTTTAATAACAAATTTTGCTTATTTTTTGTCATCCCCGACCTGATCGGGGATCCAGCAGCCTGGATTCCCGCTTTCGCGGGAATGACAAGCGAGGGTTTTGGTTCGCGATATAAAAATTTCTTGCCAAAAACCGCGGCGGCTTCCCGAGCCAAACCAACAACCGACATCGCATCCGGCCGATTGGAGGTCACCTCAATTTCCAACAAATAATCATTGAGTTTTAAAGCGTCAACAATGGAAGTGCCCGGCGCCACGCTCGCATCAAAAAACATCACCTCATCTCGGTCTGATAAGCCTAATTCACTATTTAAACAAAACATACCTTCCGAATTAACGCCGCGGATATTAGCCGCTTGAACCTCGATGCCAGTTGGCAATTTAACCGGCGCCACGGCTACCGGCAGTTGATCACCAACCACTACCTTAGCCATTTGGCCAAAAATTAATTCCAGTGGTTTTCTTCGGCCAATATCCACTTTTGCCAGCGAAAGACGGTCAGCATTTGGATGTTTTTCAATTTCTAAAATTTTCCCCACGACCACGCCACCTAAGCCTTGTCCGATTAATTTAATTTTTTCCACGCTTTGGCTTTTTAATGAAAATTCTTTGGCAAAATCCGTCACCGATTGATTCGTTTTAAAATATTCCCTCAGCCAATTGTAAGAAATTTTTAGATTCATCTTTAGTTAGAATTAGGAATCAGAAATTAAGAATTATGAATATTGTTATTCCCACGATACATAATACTAATATGACAATTATCACATTCCCAATAAATTCGCTTTCTGCCGTCACGATGTTGCCTAATAGAATCAACCTCTACTTTCTTGCCACAAGCCGGACAATTGATATTTTGGTTTTCAGTGATCATAGCCTAGAATTGATTTAAAAATCTTAAATCGTTTTGGTAAAGCATCCTAATGTCTGGAATGCTTAAACCGGCTTTCATTAGATAACATCTTTCCACGCCCCAACCGAAGGCAAAACCGGAATATTTTTTTGGATCAACTTTTCCGGCTTTTAAAACATTGGGGTGAATCATACCAGCGCCACCCAGTTCCAGCCAACCGGCTTTGCACATTTTACAACCCTGACCATCGCATAAACCACAAGAGACATCCACCTCAAAGCTCGGTTCAGTAAATTGAAAATGAGACGGCCGAATACGCGCCCGGCGGTTTGATCCAAAAAATTGTTTGACAAAATAATCAAGCGTGCCCTTTAAGTCAGCAATCGTCACTTGCTGATCAATCAAAAGTCCTTCAAACTGATGAAACATTGGCACATGCGAAATGTCAATTTGCCGGCGATAACATTTGGAAATATTAATCATTCGTATCGGCAACTGCCCTTTTTCCATTTCCCTAACCTGCCCCGAGGAAGTATGAGGCGTCAAAATTCTCTGACCTTTTGGTCCAACCGGCTTTAGATCAATAAAAAAAGTTTCCCATTCATCGCGGGCCGGATGATTGGGCGGCATATTTAATGATTCAAAAGCATACCACTCCCATTCCACTTCCGGATAACGGCGGCGGCTAAAACCGATTCGTTCAAAAATTTCAACAATTTCTTCAATGGCTTGAGTGACCAAATGCTTATGCCCTTCAGTTGGCTTAAGGCCCGGAACGGTGACATCAAAAACTGCTGATTGACTGGCTTGATTTTTTAATAATTGAAAAACCTCTCTAATTTTTTGTGCCAACTCTTTTTTTAATTGATTAGCCAACACCCCAATTTCCTGCCGCTCGGTCACCGGCAAGTCCCTGAGTTGGCGCAAAATCTTGGTTAATTCGCCTGCCTTGCGACCCAAATATTTAATTTCAATTTTTTCCAAAGCAGTTAAATCAGAAATTTTCTCAATTTCATTAAAAAAATCATTTTTAAGTTGTTTAATTTTTTCCTTCATAAATCGTTTTTGGTTTTTGCAAAGAAATAAAGAAAAATTCTAAAGCAGTCAAAATGAGAATAAATAAAATTAAAACCCACCATCTTAAAAGTTTTTGACTTTTTAAAAAAGCCCAGCCGGTTAAGATTAACGAGAAAAAAATGGCATGCCGAATTGAAGTCCGAACCCGCTGATACCAAAGCTGATTTTTTAAAATTTTTTTCTTCAGCCAATCGCTAATTAAAAAAATCAGCCCAGCCAAAGTAAAAAATAAGCTTAAATAAAAAAGTAAAAAAGTAAAAAAACTAATCTGGTTGGGGTCAAAATTAGCTAAAATGAATACCAAGTTAAATCCAGAAAATACAGTGCCTAAAATAATCAACAAAAAAAATATTTTTAAACTCATAGACTTATTTATTATACCAAACAAATCTGCTCCTGACAATCCAACTTAAACCAATAAAATCAAGAAAATTTAAAGGTTGCTTAAATCCCGGTTAAAACAAGTGCAATCCGAGGCCTTGGCCGGCCAAGGATATTGATAGATATCGTTAATAGTTTTGATAATTTTTTGTTTTAAAGAATTTAAGTCTTTCTCTGTCCCCAAAAAAGAATACTTTTTGTCTTCAGCCAAATAGTAATAAGAAAGTTTTTCAATTTTTTCTTTAAGATACATTTCCGCCGCCAATTGATAAATCAATAACTGTTCTTTATCCTCGGCTGATAACTCCCGGCCATTTTTTCCCTCGCCTGTCTTGTAGTCAATAATTTCAAGGCCATTATTGAGCGGATCAATCCGATCAATTTTACCGGTAATAAAATAATTTTGCGAATCTTTTTTGTCAGTAATCACTAAATTAAAAGGGGCTTCAAGATACTTCGGCTGAATTGGCGCTTTTTGATACTCTTGATAAAAAATTTTGAGCATTTTTTTGCCCTTGGCCTTATATTCATCGTGGCGCTGACGCGTCTGATACCAATCATCAATCCAAATTTTTTCATAAATTGCGATTAGCTCATCAAAAGTCATTTTGGGCTTCTGATCTCTAATCTCTAATTTCTGATCTCTGATCTTATCACTGAATAGATCAATTTGCTTGATTTCTGACCGCTGTTTAATCTGAAGAAAAAACTGAAGCAAGGTATTATGAATTGATGAACCAAAAGAAAAAATGTCTTTTCCTTTTTGGGGAATTTTTAAAATATATTCCAACCAATAGTGATAAGGACAATTTTTAAACGCGCTCAGTTGAGTGTAGGAAAATTTCTTGGGCAAAAGATAATTAATGTCTTCGGCGCTGATTTGTCGGTTGCTATTTTCCGTCGTTAATTGGCGAGGCCTTAATTTTTTGTCAGCTGAAACAACGGCGGCTTGATCAAGCGGCAAACCAAAATTTTCTAGTTCCATTAAAAACCGGGATAATTTCTTTTTGCGCGCCCCGCCGTAATCCGCGGCGGAAGTAAAAAATAGTCCCCGCCGCGCTCGCGTCATAGCGACATAAAACAAACGGCGCTCTTCCTGGAGATGGATATCGCCTTGCGGTAAAATTTCTTTGATTAAAGCGTCAGGCAAACTAATTAAATCCGGCCGGTCATCGCTTGGAAACCGGCGATCAACCAAATTAACCAGCCAAACATACTTAAATTCCAAGCCCTTGGCCGCATGGACGGTCATCACTTTAAGCGCCTCTGGCCCTTCATCTAAATTTTGAGTTAAGCTGCCGGTTTCACCGGCTTCCAGCTCAAAATTGATTAAGGCCAAAAAATTTTTGACATTTGGTTCAATGGTTTCTTTTTCAAACTCTTTAATTTTTTGGTAAAACTGGTTTAAATAGCTGGTTTGGGCAATCATGGCTAAATTTTGCTGGCCGGTTAAATAATTTAAATAGCCAGAATCTTCCAAAAAAGCCAACACGACCTCGCTCACATTTTTTTGTCGGGCAAGCTGACTGTGTTTTTCCACCCAACCGACAAATTTACGAATTTTTTCTTTCACTTCCGGTATTGATTGGTTAATCACTTCCGTTTGCGGTAAAGTGGCAAAAAGAGAATAACCCTTGCGCCGCGACCAATAATTAAGCTGGACGATGGTTTTGTCATCAAGACCGATGACTGGTGAATTTAAAATCCGATAAACCGCGCGGCTTTCATGGTAATCATCAAGCAAACGCAAATAAGCTAAAATATCCAAAATCACCGGCTTGGTGTAAAGCCCGCGGGAAGCCAAAAAGCGGTGGGGAATTTGGGTTTGGCTTAAAACTTGGGAAAACCAATTCGCCGCTTCATTCGTTCTCGCTAAAATGGCAAAATCATTCCAGCTCGCTTTTTCATCTTTACTTTTTAGTTCCGCGACTTGTTCCAAAACGCCGCGGATTTCCTCGTCGCCACTAATAAAATGATAATGCTTAATGCCGCCCTTTTCTGTTGTTTCTGCGATTAATTTTTTACTTAAAATTTTTCCCGTCTCGTCTTTTTCTTTGGCTAACTTAACTTCCAAACGATGGGGATTATTTTGAGTAATGAATTGATAAGCTAAATCCAAAATATTTTGGGTTGACCGGTAATTTTTGGTTAAAAATATTTCGGCTGATTTCGGATAGTCTTTTTTAAATTCCAAAATATTGGAAATAGAGGCGCCGCGAAATTTATAAATTGACTGGTCATCATCGCCCACCACCGTAATATTATTTTTCGGCGCGGCCAAAAGCTTCACCAGCTCATATTGGGCATAATTAGTGTCCTGAAATTCATCAACCAAAATGTATTTAAACTTCTGGCGGTATTTGGCTAAAATTGCCGGCCGGTTCTGGAATAATTCCAGAGAATAATTGATTAAATCGCCAAAATCCAAGGCATTATTTTCCAGCAACAACTGCTGATAGACGTGAAAGGCGTTAGCCACTTCTTCAGTTTTTTGAATTTCCTGGGCTAAAAACTCTTTTCTTTCTTTTTTCGTCAAGGCTTTAATCGTCTCGGGATCTAGAAAATTTTTGATAAAATCGCTTGAATCGGCATTTAATTTCAAATTTTTGGCATAGGCTAAATAATCTTTTGGCGTCACTAATTCATCTTTGGCGCGGGAAAAGAGCTTAACTAAAGCGTGAATAAATTTGGTCGGATTACCAAGTGGCCGATAAAAATCTAAATCAAACTTTTCTAAATTCTGCCGGACAATCAGCCACTGTTGGGTTTGGTCAAAAATTTTAAAATCATTAGGCAAGCCGATTTCTAAGGCGTGCTGTTTTAAAATTTTTTCGGCAAAAGAATGAAAAGTCAAAATCCACAAATCAGTGTAGCCGTAAGGTAAAACCAAATCCACCCGCTCTTCCATTTCCGCCGCGGCTTTGTCGGTAAAAGTCAAGGCTAAAATTTCATCCGGCTTGCATTTTTCCTGCTCAATCAGCCAGCCGATTCTTTGGGTAATAACTGTAGTTTTGCCCGTGCCAGCACCCGCCACGATTAAAAGCGGCCCCCCTTCGTGGACCACTGCTCTCTTTTGCTCTGGATTTAAATTTTTGATATTTAATTCTGGCATGAAACTTTTTTTCTTGCCCCGCACTAATTCCAAATATTAATTGGGTTTAAAAAAATGTAAGCCATAGGCGATTTCGCGCGAAATTAACAAAAAATAAAGTGGGGCTATTCGCGGAATTTAGTGCGTGGTGCTCGTCATTCAAACTTTTCAAATTCAATTCCATAGATATACTTTAGCATAAAAACATGATTAATTTAAGGGTTATTTTTAACATTCGCATGTGCACATTCGTAGTGCGCTTTCGCATACAAAAAATCCGCTTTCGGTCTTCGTGAAAACAAAGAATTCCGAAAGCGGATTGGGAGTTGAAGTTTACCCTCCTAAGCGGCCAAAAGTTTTTGACCAGCTTCGCCTGCCACCCGGGTGGGAATTCCCAAATGCAGACAGGTGGCGATCAATTCCGGCAAAATATCGCCGTAACCGATGGTAATGTGATTGCTCATATGAGTTGCCATCAGCTGATCTCGGTCATAGCCCGGAATATGGACATTGGCAATCGGCCAAACATTTGTTGTCTGATCCAGCCGATTTTTGACCTCGATGTCGGGCATCTCTATGACTTCACCGATGCCGCAATCCATGCCGATTTGACCAAAACTCTCATAGAAACGCGCCCAAGTAATGGTGCCGGGTTTAGAAACCCCAGAACAAGTACCGCCGCCCTTAGGAAAATACATCTTGGGCTGGCGATAAATCTTGGTTTTCTCCCAGCCGCCGAAATGAGCTGGTGGCGCTGCGCCGGAAATCTCAAAAACCCAGACGAATCGGCCGTCATAATCCTTGCCGTACCGAACATCATGAAGCGTGGTTTCTGTCGGCATACCCTTGAGCTTATAAATATCATGCATTAGGATTTGCGGCACGCCAGAGCCAACATCACCCTCGTTAAAGTGAGGAACCGCTTGATTAAGTCGAATGGCTCTACCGGTTTCCGGATCCACGATAATTGGCCGATCTTCGTTGTTCAACATTCCTTCAACTAAATCTGACGCCGGGACACATCGTACCAAACCAAGCTGGTATGGAATGCCAATCGCAGCTAAACCATAACGTTGAACAAACCGTCCGGCCGCCGAATACATCTTCATTTGAGACATCACCATCGCTTCTGTTAACTGTTCATCGGGATTATTGCCCCAATCAAACCAAACATTATTACCTTTCAACCAGTCGAAGTGCCCGGTGGCCTCTTCGTCACTGACCAGCTCCATCTCGGCTAAAAGGTCAGACTGATTCAGTAATTCAAGGGGCATACCAATGCCTGCCAAATTGCCAAGATCCATGACCGCGTTCAACATACCCATACAGCCAGGATCCAATTGGCCGAGAATACGCTTGTAGCGCAAAATATCAACGGCCAGCTTTTCACCAAAATGATCAGCCGCTCTTGATAAAGTCAGATCTCTTCCGTCAATGAGATGGTCTTTTTTATAGCTGATTGAGCCAGCGGTAACCCAGTGGCTAAGCCGCTTCATGAAAATCGGATCATCACCAAAATTCTTGCTCCACAACCGGGAATACTTAACTCCCAGCCGGTCCAAAGTGCCAGCGTGGTTAAGTAAGGCCACCAGCCCGGGCCAAGTCCCGTCGAAATTCGCGATGAGCACAATCGGACCACGGTGGGTCTTAAGGCAAGTGCAAACATGATGAGCATACGCCCAGCAACTAAGCACAATCACGACTGGCGCTTCAGGAGGTATCTGGGCAAAAATTGCCGCACCTTCACATTGCTTGGTGACAAAACCGTGTTTGCGGTCCGGATTGAATTCCGGCAAAACTTTGGTTTTAACACTAAGCTTCTTAAAAGCGGCTTGGACCGCCCGTAAAGTTTCTTGATGCTTTGGCCAGCAAACCACACCAGCTGAGTCTCGAAAATCACCGTTTGACACCAAATAAACCGTTTTCTTGTTTCCCATTCAAACTTTCTCCTTTCTGCCAAACCCAGTTTCTATAGATCCCTATATCAAAAATTGGAAAGGAACAGCCCCTCCAAAAACTACCCCCTATCTTAACCAATCACTAATAAAAAGTCAAGGTTATTAATTTTTCTTATTATTTATCCTTGATTTATCATACTAATATATTAATATGTTAATATATTAATTTATTAATATAAAAAAATAAATAAAAAACCCGCTCTGATATTTTCATACCAAAACGGGCAAAATTCAAATAACAAATCACCAACGCGAATAGCACCACCGAGCGGCACGACGAGACTAAGGCTCAAAGACGTTTATGCCTAAACGCGCGGCTTCGGCCTTATCTTGTGCCAAACGTCTCTGCCGGTTTCTTTTCTTGTGCGCCGAAGCCCGGAGCTGATTTGGCGTGCCCTGACTTTTTCGACCACGATTATTGTCCATCTCGCCCTCCTTGTTTAGCTTGCCAAGCCGTGCAGCATCGGCAAAGCATCCCGCTATTTCTCCGCGTCTTTTCACAGGCGCGGCTGCCAGGTTGATTATTGCATCTTTTGGGCTTGCCGGGAACGCGGCTCTGATGTTGTCCGTGTTTTCCACTCATGCCATCATCTCTCCTTTATAGGTAAGAGGGTGATGAACTCGGTGCAATTGATTGAGCCGAAACCACCACTAATGCCTTGTTAATCTGATCGCGCAATTCTTCGGCTTTTTTGGCCGCGACTTCAGCGAAATCCCGGCCGCGCGAGGCATGAATAATCCCGCTGGAGGAGTTAATGACGTAAAGATATTTGCCGGCATTGGTCAGGGTTTTTTTTAAATCACCTTTTTGTGTGCCAATGCCCGGAATCAGCATCAAGCAGTCATCTGGCACATTCCCGTCAAGTTCCTTTAATTGATCCGGAAAGGTCGCACCCATAACAATGCCCACGGCCGCGGTTTCAGGCGTTTTAAGTTTGGTCGCTGCAGCGGCTATAATCACAAACAGCCCCACATTAAAAGGATGCGGCTGGGCTTCCTGAAATTCCCGCGCACCTTCGTTTGAAGTATGAGACAAAACCAAAATCGCATGCTTTGGGCCCCACTTCAGAAATGGTACGAGCGTATCAGTTCCAAGATAAGCATTGACCGTCACGGCATCAGCGCCATAGCGTTCAAAAGCGGCCCGGGCATATTTCTCTGCGGTTCTGCCGATGTCGCCGTATTTAGCGTCCAAAATCACGGGCAATCCGTGTTCGTGCTTGATGAAACGAATCAATTTTGCCAGTTCGTTTTCCGCGCCAATCGCCGCCCAAAAACCCAGATTCGGTTTAAAAACACAGGCAAATTTGGCAGTGGCTTCAACGATTCTGGTCGCAAAATTAAGCAAACCGCCGGGTGAATAATCTACGCCTTCAGGCCACTTTTCGTCGTCAGGATCAATGCCGATGCAAACATGAGATTGACGCTCATGCTGAATCTCTCGCAAACGTTGTTCAAAACTTTCACTCATCTATTATTCCTCCTTTCCTCTTGACTTGATGCTTTTACTCCAACAAGATTACGCTGCGGTTGTTAATTCGGCCCAGCCCTCCGGCGTATTAGGCCTGATGGCTTTAGAGCCAAGCGCACATAACGGGCAATCATCTTTCCAGCTTTTAATTTCGTACCTGACCATCGGTAGAATCTGGACACCGTCAACCGCAGCCTCTCGGACCGTACGCCGATCCACAACCAAAGGCAGAAACGGAATGAATTCTGTTTCAGGGTTAGCTTCCTGAAAACCCGCCGTGACTAAACGGAAAGTCTTAGCCGTGGTCATTAGTTCTTCAACCCGAAGAACTTTTGTTCCAGCCGGCATCTTTGGTCCCGTGTATTTCTGCTTTTCAACTTCCTCGCCGCATTCTTTAACCGTGACTTTGTGCATCGGATAGACGCGCGCGCCAAACAGACGGCCAACCGCATAAGCAAGATTGAGAGAAGCCGTATCCGAACCAATGACACAGTCAACCGAACCCTTATGGCATGACCGCAGAAGGGCAACGAGCTGTGCCGCCAAGACATCGCAGAGATTGGTCATTGACATAACAATCCTTAAATTGACAAAACCAGTGCTGCAATCTCCAGCTGTCAATTTAGCATGAGGCACTTCAGCCCGAAATTCACCCGGATAAAGCCAAAGTGAATTTGTGGCCTGAATGATTGCCGTGACATCATCCGGCGACAAAGGGCCACTGAACGAACCGACCTGCAACTTAATCAGTTCTTCACTTGAAACTCCAGCAAGTAATCCCATAAGCTATTTCTCCCTCAGTTCAGAATGACACGTAAAAATTGGAAGGAACACCCCTCCAAAACTGTACTCATTTTAACTAATATTAAAAATAAGTCAAGACAAATATTAAAAAAGGCGATTCCAAAACTCGGAATCGCCGCAGAGGAGCCATTAGGCCTTCTCGGACGCTAGTCATATCCAATTTTCATATTTTTGGTATCTTTTTCCAGCATTAAACGATTAGACCCGCCAAATGGTTTCAAATCAAACTCACCGTCTCTCTAAAATTTTATCAGTATTGCCTTGGGAGAAAAGACCGACAAACCGAGTCAGGCGAATCTGATCTGCCGCGTCAAATCAAATCTCTCCCTCAAGCGTCTAAGCTTAAAAGCGTTATACCTCCAGGATTTCCCTTTGGCATCAGCAGATTAAGCCAGTGCCTGACGGCTTGATTCCCTCTCACTCAACTTCCTGACATTTGGCACTAAATAATTTATCATATTAAAAAATAAAGTCAATCCTCATGGGATAATAGATATGTCTTGTTAAATTCTCTAAACTCAATCAAAACCAAAACGTTTTAAATTCCAAATCTCAAATCACAAATCCCAAATAAATTCCAATAACCAAATTCAAAATATTTTAATATTTGAAAATTGAAATTTTAAATTTATTTGGAGCTTGAAATTTAGCGCTTGGTGCTTATTATTCGCTTATAGCAAGCTCCTCTAAACCATAACCGAAATTTGAAAGATAAGGCCACTTCTAAAAAAGCTCCTAATAGCAGCACTCGCTAGCCGGCAAGCCCGAGCCGCAAGGGCAATCATCCCTTAAACGGGGCATATTTGAATAAATCCTAAATTCTAATATCTAAACTCTAAATAATTTTTTGGCATTAATCGCGGTTTGCTCCGCAATTTTATTGTAATCAATTTTTTTTATCTGGGCAATTTTTTCCACGACATAACGGACATATTGAGGCTGATTGCGTTTGCCCCGAAAAGGGACGGGTGCCAAATACGGCGAATCAGTTTCAACCAAAATTGAATCAAGTGACAATTGATCTATAGTTTCAGCGAGTTGTTCAGTCTGATCAAACGTAATAACCCCAGTAAAACCAACACAAAAACCTAATTTAATAAATGCCATTGCCTCATCTTTAGTCCCACCAAAACAATGAATCACTCCCCTAATCTCTGATCTCTGATCTCTGATCACTTTGATTATTTCCTGATAAGCATTTTTTTTACCATCACGACTATTTCGGGCATGAATAACAACCGGCAGATTAAATGCTTGGGCTAAATTAATATGCTCAATAAAAATTTCTTTTTGCTTTTCAAAATTTTTGTCGTCATGAAAAAAATCAATGCCCGTCTCACCGATGGCGACAATTTTTTTTGATGCCTCAATTAATTGCCGATATTGTTCTCGGTCAAATTTTTCCGGATGGAATTTACTGCCTAAAACATGGATTGGATGCAAACCAACGGCCGCATAAACTCCGACTTCAAAATTGTTACTAATCTCAACTGCCTTTTTGCTGGTTTCAAACTGGGAACCAACATTAGCCACCCAAACATTTTGTTTCTGGCAATCATCAATGATTTGTCGCCAATCATTTTCAAATTCTTGAAAATTAAGATGAGCGTGGGAATCAAAAAGCATATTTTTTAGATAGCCTCTTTCACTTGCCTGGCGATTTCTGGCAGAAGTGGCATTAAAACACCGGCAATTACCATTAGCCAACCAGCGACTTGTGAGCCATTAATCACATGGCTTAACCAATCAGAACCCGTAGCCTGAGAAATAAAAATTAGAATTAATCCTAAAGCCAAAGTTCCTTCAACCAAACCCAAAAACGCACCCAAAAGCCGATTAATCATTTTAGTGAAAGGAATAATTGAAACCAAATGAAAAATTTTTCCAATCAACCAAAAAACGATACCCACGCCTCGATTAACTATAGTAAAAAGCAAAATAAAAGAAATAATCTCGGCGGTTGTTTGCTGGCCAAGCAAAATCGGGCTAAGCCAACTGCTTAACGGCGAATAATAGTTTGCCGCTATCCAACCCCCGATCACGACTCCAACTAAAGCCCCTAAAGTATGGATAAAACCTAAAGCAAAGCCAAAAGCGATGAAGAGAAATAAAATTAGAATTAAAATGAGATCTAAAATAGTGAGAAACATAGATTAAAAATTCAAAAGTCAAATCTCAAAAGTCAAAAGTTTTGAAGCCGCTTTCGGCGGCTAAATTTTGTTTGACTATTTTTCAAATCTAGGAAATAATGGTTCCCCTTTTTTAATCTGCTTAGTGGTAAAAATTTTTTCAATTTTTTCCGCGGTTTGGGGCAAGAATGGTTTTAATAATTGACTAATTTGAAAAATGCCATTAGCCGCTTGATTTAAAATTTTGCTTAACTCCGCCTTTTTACCAGCCTTAGCTAACTCCCACGGTTTTGTGGTGGTAATCAAACTATCTAATGCTGCGATTTTATCCCAAATATATTTTAACGCCTGATCAAACGAGAAACTCTCAATTATTTGATCAAACTGCTTATCTTGCTTATCTTGCTTATCTTGCTTTATCTTGACTTTATTTTGTTCAATGAGCCCCGCTACCCGGCTGACTAAATTGCCCAAACCATTGGCTAAATCCGCTTGATAAGCGGCTTCTAATTTTTCCAACGAAAAATCCGAATCTTGAACCGGATGAATATAGCGCAAAAGATAATAACGAACAACTTCACTGCCGTATTTTTCTACCAACACAAAAGGGTCAACTACGTTACCCAATGATTTTGACATTTTTTCACCGGCAATGTTAATGTAACCGTGGACAAATAATTTTTTCGGCAGAGGCAAACCAGCGGACAAAAGCATCACCGGCCAATAAACCGCGTGAAACCGGATAATGCCTTTGCCAATTATATGAACATCAGCCGGCCAAAACTTTTTAAAATTTTTGCCGTTTCTATCATAATCAAGAGCGGTAATATAATTGCTTAAAGCATCATACCAAACATACATTACTTGGCTTTGGTCACCCGGCACCGGCACGCCCCAGTTTTTCGCCCGCGCCTGCGAACGCGAAATAGAAAAATCTTCCAATCCCATCTCAATAAAACTTAATACTTCATTTTTTCGGCTGGCCGGCATAATCTGATATTCGTCACTTTTAATCAACTTTTTTAATTTGTCTTGATAGGCAGAAAGGCGAAAAAAATAGTTTTCTTCCTCAACTACTTGAAGTTTTGTTTGGTGCTCCGGGCATTTATTATCCACTAATTCTTTTTCGGCATAAAATTGTTCACAGCCAACACAATAAAGCCCCTTATATTTTTTTTTGTAAATGTCTTTTGATTTTGTTGCCTGCCAAAGCTTTTGGCAGCCGATGAAATGTTTCTTGGCCGTGGTCTGAATAAAGTCATTATTTGAAATATTTAAAACTTTGCCTAACTCAATAAAACGTTTCGTGTTTCGATCAACAAATTTCTGAACCGTCAAACCCTCTTTTTCCGCGGCTAAGACATTTTTCAAACTGTTTTCGTCAGTGCCAGTTAAGAAAAAAACCTCATCGCCTTTTTGCCGATGATAACGCGCGACGGCATCGGTCTGGATCAATTCTAAAGCAAAGCCAATATGCGGCGCGGCATTAACGTATGGAATAGCCGTGGTGATGTAAAATTTTTTTGACATATTATTTATTATTTCGGCCGAACCTGAACCAGCCTATGATCACTGCATCAACACTAATAAAAGCAAAAATATTAGGAATAACAATTATTGGATTACGTAACTCAATACCATAAAGTGTCCATAATATAATACTAATAAAAATAATTAAATAGGTAACAATTGAAATATCACCAGCACTTTTTCTTTTGAATATTTTATAGGCTTGAGGAAAGTTGGCGCAACCACCAATTACTCCAAAAATCCCTGCTAAAATTTCTAATAAGCTCATCAATTTTTTTGTTACTTATTCGAAACAATCACCACAAACTCTCCCTTAACTCTATCTTTTAATAATTGCTCTAAAACCTCTTCAACCGTGCCGCGGTAAATGCTTTCAAATTTTTTAGTCAGCTCGCGACAGACGACAAGCTGCCGCTTTAAACCAAATTGCTTGAGCTGCCCTAGGGTTTTTAAAATCCGGTGAACTGATTCATAAAAAATTACCGACTGCTCTGACGCAATAATCTCCTTAATCATAGTTTCCCGACCTTTTTTATGAGGCAAAAAACCTAAAAATAAAAACCGGTCAACCGGTAAACCAGAAACAGAAAGCGCGGCCGTGGCCGCTGAAGGCCCCGGGATTACTTCAACTTTAATATTCTCTTGCACTGCCGCTTTAACCAATAGACTACCGGGATCAGAAATGCCCGGCATTCCCGCGTCAGTGACTAAGGCAACTTTTTTTCCAACCATCAATTCTTGAATTAAAAAATTGATTTTAGAAATTTGACTATGTTGATGATAGCTGACCAATGGTTTATTAATTTGATAATGAACCAATAATTTTTTGGTGACGCGAGTATCTTCGCAAGCAATTAAATCAACTTCTTTTAAAATTCTTAACGCCCGCAAAGTCATATCTTCTAAATTGCCGATGGGCGTGCCAACAACATATAAAACAGCCATAACTATTTCCTTGCCAAAAAAGCGAAAGGCATTAAATAATTAAGCAAATCGCCAAGCGTGACCTGAAAAACTTCGGCTTGAATCAATAAGTCAGCAATAACTTCGCGCAGCCGGCAAACTTCCTTGAGATGACCAAAATGGCGCTGGTCGTCAATCGCCAAATCAGTCATCGCTAAGGCTCTTTCCAAAGCGTTATTGCGCGCCGCTAAATCACCCCGCCCTTCCCAATAATTGGCGCGAGAAATTTCACTGCCAATATTGCCAAGCTGTTGGGTTAAAGATAATTCTTTCCAGTCTTTTGGTGCCATAAATTAAATTATCATCTCGCCAATAATTTCTATAATTTTTGCCCTGACTTCCGGTATTTCAACTATCATTGTGCGATTGCCGATTTTTGGCCGAATATTAATTAAAGAGGAAAATTCAATTATTTGTTCTTGTGAACGAAAAGGATAAAGATTAATGCCCCACAGATCCGACTGAAGCGATCCGTCTTTCAATAAAATTTCTTCCGCATCTGAATGCCACTCGCCGCCAAGCGCCATTTTTCTTTTTTCAATATTAACTACGGCTTTAACCATTTCGCCAAAACCCGCTTCGGCCATTTTCTTTACCTCTTCTAAACTGATTTTTTCGTTGACAATTTTAATTTCCATATTTTAAAAATAGCATAATATTCAAATTTTTTCAAGTGAATAAAGTTTCGGTGGGCAGGGCATCAGACCCTGCCCACCGACCAAGGGAGTATCCTCCTTTGGAATCCTCTTATGATCAGTGTTCGCTCGCTACCGCTCGCTCACAGATTTTATTATTGACTCCGCCTCATCCCTGCGGCAGAGACCGCAGGGTATTCGGCGGATTTGCATAATAAAAAACCACCCCGAATTTTGGAGTGGCAAAGGAGTGGCAAAACTGATCTGTCTCAAGCTTATCGTTGAGATCACTGAGAGGTAAATGAGAAATTGCGGAAATGACCTGCCGACTAGATTGAGAAAGGCTGGCAATTGTCTCTTCGATCGTGGGCATTACTTTAGTCTCAGCATATCTTTCCACTTGACATTCGCCTACAGTCAAATCTTTAAACCGATAAAGCGAAAGCCAGAGCTCTTTTTGCTGATTGACCCAAAGAACGGCAAAACCGTTCTTGTAATAGCGCCGAAGTTCAGCGAAAAACTCTTGGCTTTTTTCCGTAGGCAATCCGTACTGAATTTTACCGGTATCTAAATTAACGATCTCAACTGGTTGACCGCCGGTGACCGTGAATTCAAGATACTCATAGAATTTATGATGATTTGGCTGAAAATCCCGAGTAGCAAAATAGAGCATAAGTAATCCGAAAAAGAAAATCAAGTAGCGTGTTTTATGTTCGGCCTTGGTTAGCATAAACCCTCCTTACTTTTGTCTCAACCAAAAACCTTAAAGGAACTTGGGTTGTTATCTTAACAAATAACAAAAAAATTGTCAATGGTCCTTACGGGCGCAATAACCGCTGATAATTAATGGCAAAACGGTGGGCTTCATTACGAATTTTTTGAATGAGTTTTAAGGTAGGTGAAATTTTCGGCAATTTAATCGGAAACTTACTCTTTAAAGTGTATATTTCTTCTTCTCTTTTGGCTAAAGCAATAATCGGTAATTCTAAACCTAATAGTTTCAAAGCCCGAGGGTCCGATCAACTGCTGGTTTATTAAAACCAATAATGATTGTGTCATTGATAATAATTACCGGCACGCCTAAGTGGCCGGTTTTTTCAATCATGGCTTGCGCCTCTTTCGGATCAGCGGCAACGTCAATTTCAGCATAATTAATATTTTTTTCTTTAAAATAATTTTTCGCCATGGTGCAGTACGGGCAAGTCGGGGTGGTATCAATCGTCACTTTTGGCATTTGGCATATTGATGATTGATTTAAAATAATTTTTTACTCCGAAAGCAAGTAAGCCAACTTTTCGCCAAACTCCTTGGCGGCATTTGGATCTTTAGCCGTGACAACCAGCCCATCAATTTCCACTGTCATCCCCGTATAATCCGCGCCCTTGTTTTTCAAATTTTCTTCCTGAGACGGAAAAGCGGTGGCGGTCTTTCCTATCAAAACTCCGGCATTAGCTAAAATTGAAGGCCCAATGCAAATCGCGGCGGTAATTTTTCCCGCAATTTTAAAATCTTTGGCCAACTTTAAAGCAGTTAAATCATCAAAATATTCAGTTGCCCCCGAGCCACCGACAAAGGCAATGGCATCAAAATCAGTAACTTTTATTTCCGCCAAAGCCAAGTCCGGCTGAATTTCCGCGCCCAATTTGCCAATGGCCTTATTTTTGGTCCGAGCAGCGACCTTAACCATGAAACCATGATTGACTAAAATTTCTTTGGGCACCAAAAGCTCCTCGTCGCGAAAGTTCTTTTGAGCAATGATAAAAACGACTTTTTTGGACATAAATTAGGAATTATGAATCATGAATTATGAATCCAGGGAATAAATATCTAACCATAATTCCTACTTTTATTATATCATAAATAAAAAAGTAGCGACACGACAATGTCCGATCGCTACTTTTGAAAAATTTAACGGCTCACGCTAATCGTCGGCGTACTCCCGCCCACGGCTTCTGGGTCGCAAGCACCCACGGCAATCCGGCCATTGGCAGTCTTACGAATATAATAATCAGTTTTAGCCGCACTGCCAGAAGAGGGATCAAATGGAATAGAAGCAATATAAGTATCAACTAAACTGGAAGTTAAATCCAAACAGGCCGCAGCTGTGGTTTGCGCCGTGCAGCCAGAATCGCAGCCTGAACCAGAAGTGCCTAAGGTATAATAAGTTCCGGCAGTGGCGGCGGCTAAGGGCGCCGGCAAACTACCGCGGTTATCAACCGTGTATTTCAAAATCGCATTTAAAATTGAATTAGTTGAACTCCAACGTTCGGCATTGCGCGCTTCGGCAAACCGCCGGGCCGGGTCAACCGCGACATAGATAATCGCCGCCAAAATGGAAATAATGCCAATAACAATTAATAATTCAATTAAGGTAAAACCTTGTTTTTTTCTCATAAATTTTAAGAATAATTATTTAATAATTCTCAAATAAAATGAATTACCCAACCGCAGCAGAGCTGCGGGGATATCAAATATTCTTAAAAATCATAAGTTGATTTTTCACCGGCCATAATTTTTTATTTAATTATTAAACTAAATTAATTATAGCACAAAGTAAAAATTAGTGCTACTTTATGTATAAGTCCACCCAACTTTGCACTCTTGAGGCAAATTAAAGTTATTAGGTT
>MHII01000007.1:0-12699 GCA_001817425.1 Candidatus Buchananbacteria bacterium RIFCSPHIGHO2_02_FULL_39_17
AGTTCTGCTCAAAAAAGGTTCGGATTTCGTCAAACAAACGCACCAAAAAATCATCTTTTAATTAAAAGATGATTTTTTGGTGGGCGCAGAGGGACTCGAACCCCCGACCTTCTCCTTAAGAGGGAGCAGCTCTACCGCTGAGCTATGCGCCCGATTTGCCCCCGGTAGGATTCGAACCTACAACAACAGGTCCGAAGCCTGTTGTGATATCCGTTTCACCACGAGGGCAGATTAAAAGTGATAACTTCCACAAAATAGCATGAATTTTAAAAAAAATCAACCCAATCGTTATCGGTTGATTTTTATTCTGCAAATCCGCCGAATACCCTGCGGTCTCTGCCGCAGGGATGAGGCGGAGTCAATAATTAAATCTGTGAGCGAGCGGTAGCGAGCGAACACTGATCATAAGAGGATTCCAAAGGAGGATACTCCTTTGGTCGGTGGGCAGGGTCTGATGCCCTGCCCACCGAAACTTTATTCACTTCCTTACCGGAAACCCCGTGCGAGGTTTCCCGAGCACGGGGATGAATGGGCCCCGCCGTTGGCGGGGCTGGTTAGCACAACTGTCATCCCCGACCCCATCATTCGACGGGGCAGGACTGATCGGGGATCCAGGAGTTATTCCTAAGAACTGGATTCCCGCTGGAGTTTACCCCGCACTTGTTGCGGGGCGGGAATGACACAACAGACAGTTGTGAGTAGCGGAGCAAAGGAAACCCTATACGAAAAAACCCCGATCGCATCGGGGTTTTTGAGTGCGGGGAGGACGTCACTGGGAGTGAATTTAATTCAGCATTTCTGGGCTGCTCATATGGGATTGTGCGGTTTCTTGCGAAATGAGAGTTTGGTTGTAGAGGTTAATTAAAGATTGGTCCATAGTAATCATGCCTTCTTGAGCGCTAGTTTGAATGACAGTTTTGATTTGGGCAATTTTATTTTCTCTAACCAAATTAGCGATTGCTGGTGTATTAATCATGACTTCACGGGCTGCAATTCGGCCGCCTTTTTCTTTTGGGATTAACTGTTGCGAGATCACGGCTTTTAAGGTCATGGAAACCTGGAGACGAATTTGCTGTTGCTGATGCGAAGGGAAAATATCAATGATGCGGTCAATGGTTTGAGCGGCATTATGCGTATGCAAAGTGGCTAAGACTAAGTGGCCGGTTTCGGCCAAAGTAATCGTGGCGGCAATAGTTTCTAAGTCGCGCATCTCGCCCACCATAATGACGTTAGGATCTTGGCGCAGGACGTGGATTAAGGCGTTTTGAAAAGTAATTATATCGGTGTGGAGTTGCCGTTGTTTAACGATGCTTTTAATTGGTTTAAATAAAAATTCGATGGGATCTTCTAAGGTGACAATATGAACTGAACGGTTGGAATTAATATAATTAATCATGGCGGCGAGCGTCGTTGATTTACCGCAACCAGTCGGTCCGGTCAATAAAATCAGTCCCTGCGTTAAATCTAAAAGTTTATAGGTAATTTCCGGCATAATAATATCTTCCATGGCGGGAATTTTAGAAGAAATAACACGGGCAACCAGTCCGAGATTATCTTTTTCCCAATGAAGATTGACGCGAAAACGGTGGCCGTTTTTGATTTCATAAGATAAATCAAGTTCTTTTTGGGTAAGATAAACTTCTTTTTGTTTATCGCTCAAGATGGGATAGATTAAATCCTCGGCGTCTTTATTAGAAATTTTTTCTTGGCCTTTGATCGCTGAAAGGTTACCGTCAATGCGCAAAACCGGCGGCATCCCGACAATTAAATGCAGGTCAGAGGCATTTTTATCCACGGCGGTTTTAAATAAATCTTCTATTTTCATAGTGATAATGCGAATTACGAATTTATGCGAATAATACGAATATTATTTGTAGCATTCATATTCATTTGTAGATTAGCATTATATTATCATTCCCAATTTTTCTTTTTTAAAGCTATAGCCGCAGCTTTGACCTGAGCTTCTTGTTTACTAGTGCCAAGACCGGCGGCAATTAGATTTGAATCGAGGTAAACTCCGACTTTAAATTTTTTGGCGTGATCCGGGCCAGTTTCTTTTAAAACTTGATAAGTTGGGGTAATGCCCAATTTATCTTGAGCGATTTCTTGAAATTTGCTTTTTGGATCCAAATAAAGCTGTTTGGCTAAAATTTCCGTTAGCTCCGGCAAAAGGTATTTGGCAATAAATTTTTTCGCCGTCTGATAGCCTTGGTCCAGATAAATTGAACCGATTAAGGCTTCAAAGCAATTGGCTAAAATATAGGCGCGGGCTTTGCTGTTTTTGTCTTTGGCTTCACCTCGGCTTAAATAGAGATAATCTTCTAAAGCGAGTTTTTTCGCTAACTTGGCCAGCATTTGGCTATTGACTAAGCTGGCTCGCCAATTAGTTAATTCGCCTTCGGGGTTAGGATAATTTTGGTAAAGGTTTTCGGTGACGACCAGCTCCAAAACCGCATCGCCTAAAAATTCCAGCCGCTCATTATGAGATGGTTCAAAATTCGGGTTCTCGTTAATGTAGGAGCGATGGACAAAGGCCTGCTTAAGCAAATCTTTATTTTTAAAGTGAACGCCAATTTTTTTTTCCAGGTTAGAAAAATCTTTCATTATTTGCATTGGAATCAGGAAACCTGAATTAGGAACAAGGTGATTATTTTAATTGTCAGAAAATTTCCTTAATTCTTAATTCATGATTCTTAATTCTTTAGTTATTTTTAGATTCATTAGTTTTTTCTTCAATTTTTTTATTAATTTCTTTAATCTCGTTATTTTTTACCATTTCTTTGTAAATCGTGCCTAAAACACCATTGACGAATTTGCCGGACGACTCACCGCCGAAAGTTTTCGCTAGTTCAATGGCTTCATTAATCGCTACTTTTTCCGGAATTTCTGGATCATATCTCATTTCTTGAATGCCAATGCGCAAAACATTTCGGTCAACCATGGTGATTTGTTCCAGCGGCCATTCCGGCGCGTATTTGGTAATCAGTTGATCAATGTCTTTCTGGTTGGTGATGACGCCATTAACTAGATGTTCAATAAAACCTTTATCATCAAATTGTGGCGCAAATTCATCAAGATTTTTTTTTATCACTTCGGGCAAAACTAAAGGCTGGCGGCCGTTGAAATCCCATTGGTAAAGAGTTTGCAAAGCAATCGTTCGGGCAAGGTGGCGATTGGACATAGGTTAAAAAAATCAAAAGTCAAAAATCAAAATTAGTGATGTTTATGTTCAGCGGTTTTAGTTTTTTTTCTGCCAGCTGGCGGATTGAATTTAATCACCTCGCGGCCTTGGTAGGTGCCGCAAGCTGGACAAACGCGATGCGGTAAAGCTGGTTTGCCGCATTTTTGGCACTTAATCAGATGAAGAGTCGTTAACGCCTGATGGGCACGATTTCTCCTTCCTTTTGATTTACTGCGACGTTTTGCTGGAACGGGCATATCCGGTAGTGATCCCTCACCTATTTTTAGGAAGGGATATTAATAATAATTTAATAGTTATGATATTTCCCCGGGAGTAATCCTGAAATCCATACCTAACCTAATTTCAGATGAGGGACTACTACTGGACATAGTGGTTATATTTTAATTGATTTATTAAGAAAAGACAAGTTAGTGTAAATTTATAAAGAATGGGTGGTAAATCTTAGGTCAGAAACTCAATATCCAAATGACAAATGTCAAATTAAATCCAAAATCCAAATATCAAAAATTTTAGATTTTGAAGTTTGATATTGATTTATCATTTGGATTTTGTTATTTGAGTTTTTCTTTTGCTAGCCGACAGAACTCTATTTTTTAAAGAGAAAGATATATAAGCCTAAACAAGGGTGACCGATGCGACCTTGTCACCGCTTTCTTTGAATTTCATTAATCTAACGCCCTGGGTCGCCCGGCCTAAAATATTAACGGCTTTAAGAGGCAAGCGAATCACCTGACCTTTGGCTGAGATGATCATCAAGTCTTCTTCGGCGACTTTAGCGTTAACCACAAAAGAACCAATAATATTTCCGGTTTTAGTAGTAATTTTTGCGGTTTTAATGCCCGAACCCCCTCGGCCTTGGATTTTGTAAAACGAAAGGTTGCTGCGCTTACCATAACCGTTAGCCATAGCAGTCAGCAGTTGGCCGACTTTAGCTAAAGTCGGATCAATCACGTCCATGCCCACAACCAAGTCGTTGCCTTTCAGGCGAATGCCGCGCACGCCGGTTGCGGCCCGGCCCATAGCTCGGACTTGACCTTCACGGAAACGAATCGCTTGGCCCAAAGCCGTGACTAAAATTATTTCATCTCGCCCATTTGAGGGTTTGACCCATTCTAATTCGTCATTTTTCTTTAAGCGAATAGCAATTAAGCCGGAACGGCGAATATTGTCAAAATCAGCAATATTAACTTTTTTAATATTGCCTCGGCCCGTGACCATGATTAAAAATTTGTATTCGCTTAGTTCACTCAACGGCAAAGAAGCGGAGACTTTTTCGTCCGGAGCGAGCTGAAGGAAATTGACAATCGCTTGGCCTTTAGCCGTGCGCGAACCTTTTGGAATATCGTAGGACTTGAGCTGGAAAACGCGGCCCTTAGTGGTGAAAAATAAAAGGTCAGAATGAGTTGTCGTGGTAAAGAAATGTTCCACGACATCTTCTTCTTTGGTGGTTAAGCCAACTACGCCTTTGCCGCCCCGGCCCTGGGTTTTGAAAGTTTCCGGCGGCAAACGTTTAATATAGCCGTCCTTGGTGATGGTGATGATTGTGTCTTCATCTGGAATTAAATCTTCAGTCGCAAAACTTTTAGCGCCATGGGCAACAATTTGGGTTTTTCTTGCGTCACCATATTTATCTTTTATTTCCGTTAATTCATTTTTGATAATATTTAGAATTTTTGTCGGTGATTTCAAAATTGATTCTAATTTTTTAATTAAATCAAGTTTTTCTTTTAACTCCTGCTCAATTTTTAAACGTTCCAAATTAGCCAGCTGTTGCAGCCGCATTTCCAAAATGGCAATTGCCTGACGTTCGCTTAAATGAAATTTTTTAATTAAATTAACTTTAGCCACATCCTTATCCTCTGACTGCTTAATGGTTTTAATCACCACATCAATCTTGGCTAAAGCCAGTTTTAAGCCTTCTAAGATATGAGCGCGATCTTTAGCTTTGGTTAAATCATATCGGGTTCGACGGGCAATGACTTCCTGGCGATGTTTGATGTATTCCTCCAAAATCATTTTAAGCGTTAAAACCCGAGGTTGAATGCCGTCAACTAACGCCAACATGTTGGAATGAAAAGTCGTTTGCAAGTCAGTGAGTTTAAAAAGGGTGTTTAAAATTTTTTTCGGGTAAGCGTCTTTTTTTAATTCAATAACGACTCTCACCCCTTCTTTAGAGGATTCATCGCGTAGATCCTTAATGCCTTCAATTTTTTTATCTTTAACTAATTCCGCAATTTTTTCCAGCAGGGTGGCTTTGTTAATTTGATAAGGGACTTCAGAAACAATGATTTTAAAACTGCCAGCTTTGTCTTCGACGATTTCGGTTTTGGCCCGAATCACCACGCCGCCTTTGCCCGTGGCATACATCTGTTTGATTTCATTAACGTCAAAAATAATGCCGCCAGTGGGAAAATCCGGACCCTTGATGAATTTAAATAAATCATCAACTGTGGCATCGGGATGCTCGATTAGATGAATAATGCCTTCAATTAATTCGGTTAGATTATGCGGGGCAATGCTCGTGGCCATGCCAACGGCAATGCCCATTGTTCCATTGAGCAACAGATTGGGTAATTTAGCCGGAAAAACCGTTGGTTCTTTCTGGGTGCCGTCGTAGTTGGCGACAAAAAAAACCGTTTCTTTTTCAAGATCTAATAAAAGTTCTTCGGCAATGCTGGCGAGCTTGGCTTCAGTGTAGCGCATGGCGGCGGCGCTGTCGCCATCCATTGAGCCGAAATTGCCTTGGCCGCGAATTAAGGGATAACGTAAAGAAAAATCCTGGACCATGCGGACCAAAGATTCATAAACCGCGGCATCGCCATGAGGATGGAATTTGCCCAAGACTTCACCGACGACTGTGGCGGATTTGCGAAATTTTGCTTGCGGCCGTAAGCCGAGATTCCACATCGCATATAAAATCCGCCGATGAACCGGCTTTAAACCGTCTCGAACATCGGGCAGGGCGCGGGAAATAATTACCGACATGGCATAGTCCAAATAGGATTGCTGCATTTCTTCAACAATTGATTGCTTGATTAGCTTGCCGATGTCAGTTTTGGTTTGGGTCGCAACCAGAGATGTCGATTTTGCCGGCTCTTTTTTTTCCGGCTTAGTCGGTTTTTTCGATTTTCCTTTTTTTGGCATTTTGGCCATAAGTGATTAAGATTTAAAATTTGAGATAAAATTATTTATTAGAATTTTCAATAATTTTTTGTTTCAACTGTTCAAGGTCTTGAGGTGAAATTTCAATTGAAGAAGTTGAATTTTGTTTTGGCTCCTGACTTAATTCATTTTTAATTTGTCCCAGACCATCGCCTGTGCTTTTAAATAAATTAAATAAATCATTTTGTAAAATTTCTAAGTTTTGGTTTTTTTTAGGGGTTTGATTTTTTAGACTCTGATTTAAGGTGATTAGCCAGAGACCGACGATTGTTATCATCAACAGAACAACGGCCAAAATAAAAATTTTTTTTCGCGTCGGCTCTGGAAGGTTTTGTAAATTTAAACCTGCCATGGTTTTTTTAGGGCTCCAAAATGACCACCCTTAATTCTTCTTGAGGCAGATCTTTTTTGGCCACCTTAAATTTATTTGGCCGTTCCGTTGGGCAGATGCCGATTTCTTTGCAAAATTTGTCCACCCCGTCAATCTTCGCGTCGAGTTTCAATTCAGGCAATTGATAATGCATCGGAATCACAATTCGTGGTTCAATTTGGCTGATGATTTCCGTGGCCTGTTTAGCCGAGATGGTATAAGTTCCGCCGACCGGAATCAAAAGGATATCAACGCCTTCTAATTTTTCAATTTGGCCATTAATTAAAAGGTGACCCAAATCGCCCAAATGCGCCAGGCTTATGCCATCAATTTCTACACGATAAATAATATTTTCCCCTCTTTGTTTGCCATTTTCATTATCATGGAAAGCAGGAATGCCGTAAACAAAAATATTTTTCACTTCATATTCGCCTGGCGCTTCAATAACAAAGGGCGGCCGATCGCCAGTGCCTTTGATTGCCGAAGTATTATTATGATCCTGATGCTGATGACTGACCGTGATAACCTCAGCATTCAGGCGAGGCAGCTTTAAGCCATAGTTATCGCCAAAAGGGTCCATGACTAAGGTGCTTTTTTCACCTTCAATTTTGAAACAAGATTGTCCAAACCATTGAATATTCATAGAATTTATTAAGTCAAAAGTTAAAAATCAAAAATCAAAATTTTGGTCGCTGCCTGCGGCGGCTATAATTATTTTTAACTAAAAAAAGGCTCTTATTTAGCTCTATTATTGTAGCAGATTTTGAGGAAATTGGCAAGAAAAATTAGGGATTTTTTTAGCTAAATTTACCCCGTTAGAAGTAAGTCGCCTTAGGCGACTGCTGGGGTGCAAGCGCACCGGACTTCTAATGGGGGTTTACTCAAATTTTTTAATCAATATCAAGATCTTTTAATTTGTCAGAATTAGCCATTGGCGGTTTTTTTTGCGAAGGCAATTTGCGGCTAAACATCTGCTTTCTTTTTTCCAGTTCGTCATCAGCTTGCTGTTGCCTTTTTCCCGCCTCGTCTTTAATTTCATCAACTAAATATCGGCCCAAAGCGCTTTTTGGATTATAGTTAGTTTTGGCTTTTCCGCTTTCTTCGCGGGCCAATTCTTCCGTGATATCAATCGCGATATTGGCCTGGACATGTTTTTCTCGTTCAACCGCTTGGGCGGTTTGATCCATTTGGCGCTGGCTGCTGTCGGCTTTTTGCCAAAGCTGTGACGGTGATTTAAATTTAGAAACCGTTCCTTTTTCCTGTAAATGTTTAATCGCTTTAATCGCTTGTGCTTTGGAAACTCCCTGACGATAAAGCAAGTGGCTCATCTTGGCGGCTTTTAATTCCCGGCTGACTTTTTGGGGCAAATAATTCTTGTTGCCGGAGAGGGTTTTTTTGAAAACTTCTTTGGAGATTTTTTCTGGTGCTTGAGGCATAGTTTCATTCTAATTTTTTTCATTTTAGCATAAATTAATCTAAAATAATAGTCGCTTGACGATTTTTTCAAAATCCTTTATACTTTATCTCGTCGCTATTTAAGAATCATTTATTTTAATTCACGCTGTGAAAAGCCAATGAAATTAAGGCTTTTCGCGGACTTGACCGCCCGAAAAGTGGTCGGGTTAAGCCATTTTTTTTATTTATGGAGAATTCAATTAAAATTTTAGAGCCGCCGCTAACATCAGCTGGCAACCAAAAAGAAAATCAAGCGGTGGTTAATGAGGCGGGCAGTTTTAAAAAAATATTTGCCGAAGCTAATTTTAAAATTCCCCAAGTCGGCGACATTGTCGCGGGCAAAATTATTGATATTTCCCGAGGAGAAATTCGGGTTGATCTTGAAGGCCTGACCACTGGCGTGGTCCGCGGGCGCGAATTAATGGAGGCGGCTGATGATTATTCCGATTTAAAAGTTGGTGATGAGGTTGAAGCCACGGTTATTGAATCAGAAAATGAAAATGGCGAAATGGAGCTTTCTTTTCGTTTTGCTGGTCAGCAAAAAGCCTGGCACGATTTGATTGTTTTGAAAACTGAAGGCCAGATTATTAAAGCCTTAATTACCGACGCCAACAAAGGTGGTTTAATGATTAAGGTCGGAAAAGTCACCGGTTTTTTGCCGGTTTCTCAGCTGATGCCAGAACATTATCCGCGCGTACCCGGAGGCGATAAAAATAAAATTTTAGAACGGCTGAAAAGTTATATTGGCAGTGAATTTGAAGTTAAGGTAATTGATGCGGATGAGGCGGAAGAAAAATTAATCGTTTCCGAAAAAGCGGCTTGGGAAGAAAAACAAAAAGACGTTATCGCGAGTTACAAAGTCGGCGATGTGATTGAAGGCGTGGTGACAGCCGTGACTGATTTCGGGGTGTTTGTTGAGTTTGGTCAAGATAAATTGGAAGGGTTAGTCCATATTTCTGAATTGGCTTGGCAGCGGATTGAAAACCCAAATGATTTTTTGAAAGTGGGCGATAAAATTAAAGCAGAAATTATTAACGTTGAAGGCTCAAAAATATTTTTGTCAATAAAAAAGTTAAAAGACGATCCTTGGAAAAACATTTCCGAGAAATATCAGATTGGCCAGGTTGTTTCGGGTAAAGTTTTAAAGGTTAATCCGTTTGGTTTATTTGTTGAATTAGACGCTGATATTCATGGTTTGGCTCACATTTCCGAACTATCATCAAAGCCCATTAGCAGTCCAACCGAATTGGCCAAGCCGGGCGATATCTTATCCTTTAAGATTTTATCTATTGAGCCTCAAGCGCACCGTTTAGGCTTAAGCCTCAAGGCAGCTAAGCAGGCGCCAGTGGCACCAGTTGAAAATCCATCAGAAGCCAAGCCGGCGTCGGAAGTAATTTAATTTTTTTTGGTTTGAATTATATGGAATAAGCAAGTCCGGACCAGCAGGTCCGGCTTGCTTAAAATAGCTAAATTAATTATACTAATAATACAATTATGCCCCGTTAGAAATTTAAAACTTCAAAAATTATTATTGATTTCTAATTGAGGCAAAAATTAAATACATTAATATTTTAGGATGATCACAAATTTCTAACTGGGGTATGAAAAATTTAGCGAAAAATTTTCTTTTGGTTTTTTTAATTTTCTTGGTGATTGCCAGTCTTTTTAGTTTTTCTTTAAGCCTGCCCCAAGTCCAGGTGACTTTAGATATTACTTCCATGGTTGATAAAATTAATGCCGGCAAGGTTAAATCTTTGAAAGTGATTAATGATAAGATTTTTGTTACCTTAGCTAATGACAGTCAAGCCCAAGTCCAAAAAGAGCCGGCCGAATCATTAAGTGAACTTTTAAATAACTACGCGGTTGATAAAGAAAAATTAAAGCAGATTAAAATTGAGGTGGAGCAGGATTCAAGTTTAGATTTTTGGCTGGCCGCGCTTTTGCCGTTTTTAATCCCCTTTTTATTGATCGCCGGGTTTATTTATTTTATGATGAGGCAAGTGCAAGGGGCAAACAGCCGGGCGTTGATGTTTGGCCAAAGTCGGGCGCGGGAAGTGACGCCGCAAGATCGGCAAAACAAAGTGACTTTTAAAGATGTCGCCGGGGTTAAAGAAGCCAAGGCCGAACTGGTGGAAGTTGTTGATTTTTTAAAAAATCCGAAAAAATTTATTAATTTGGGCGCGCGCATTCCCAAAGGTGTTTTATTAGTCGGGCCGCCAGGCACGGGTAAGACCTTATTGGCGCGGGCCGTTGCCGGGGAAGCCAATGTCCAATTTTTTAACATTTCCGGTTCGGAATTTGTAGAAATGTTTGTCGGCGTGGGCGCTTCCCGAGTGCGGGATTTATTTCGCAAAGCCAAGCGCAGCGCGCCCTGCATTGTTTTTATTGATGAGCTTGATGCCGTCGGCCGCCAACGCGGTGCCGGCTTAGGCGGTTCCAATGACGAACGTGAGCAAACTTTAAACCAGATTTTGGTGGAGATGGATGGCTTTGACGTTAACACCAATGTTATTGTCATGGCCGCGACTAATCGGCCGGATATATTGGATATAGCGCTTTTGCGGCCGGGTCGTTTTGACCGCCGCATTATTTTAGACGCGCCTAACATTGAGGACCGAGAAGGAATTTTAAAAGTTCATGCCCGAAAAAAGCCACTGGCACCTGATGTTAATTTGCGCCGAATTGCCGAACGGACGCCGGGTTTTACTGGCGCGGATTTGAATAATCTTTTGAATGAAGCGGCGATTTTAGCGGCCCGGCGCGATAAAAATAAAGTTGAGATGGCGGAAATTTTAGAAAGCATTGAAAAAGTCATTTTGGGTCCAGAGCGCAAAAGCCATATTTTAGGCGAGCGGGAAAAGAAAATTACCGCTTATCATGAAGCGGGGCATGCCTTAGTTGCTCATAAATTATTGCACACCGATCCGGTTCAAAAAGTTTCAATTGTTTCCCGCGGCCAGGTCGCCGGCTACACTTTGAAAATGCCGATTGAAGATAAATATTTTCAGACTAAATCAGAATTTATTGATGAATTAGCCGTTCTTTTGGCCGGTTACACTTCGGAAAAAGAAATTTTTGGCGATATTTCAACCGGCGCCGCCAATGATTTAAAAGAAGTGACGCGCCTGGCGCGCCGCTTAATTATGGAATATGGCATGAGTGATGTTTTAGGGCCGCGAACTTTCGGCAAAAGAGAAGAATTAATCTTTTTAGGTCGAGAAATCACCGAACAACGGGATTACAGTGAAAAAGTGGCTGAACAAATTGACAAAGAAATTGCCAAATTAGTTGACAACGCCGTTAAAACCGCCAAGGCGGTGATTAAGGAGTATTTTAGCAAGCTGGAAGAAATCGCCAATTTGCTTTTGCAAAAAGAAACTTTAGAACGTGAAGAATTTGAAGCGATTTTTAAATCATCGCCAGCACCTGTCTCTTAAGTTTTAAAAAATGTCCCGCAACTGCGGGATTACCTAAATTTTGATTTTTGATTTTTGACTTTTAATTTTTTATGTATACCTATCGCCAAATTTTTTCTCAAGCCATTAAGATCGCCTGGCAAAATCCGGGCTTGTGGGTACTTGGTTTATTAGTGGCGATGTTGGGCAGCTCGGGGGAATTGGAATTACTTTTAAGCAGTTATGGTTTTGGCGGTCAAGGCTTGATTTTGGCTTTTTGGCAAGGCTTAGCCGCCGGCGGCCTTTTTACCTTAGGCGGGTTAGCCAATTCTTTTGCCGTCTTTTTTTCTAATCCATTTTTCCTTTTTATTTTTATTCTTTTAGTCCTTTTAGTTTTAGCGGTTTCCATTTTAATGATTTGGCTCATTAACGTTTGTTTGACGGCTTTGATTGATCAAATTATTAACATCAGTCGTGGTCAGACTTTAAGTTTAGCTTCTGGTTTTGGTTTAGGTTTGGTAAAATTTTGGCCAATTTTGGGGTTAAATGTTTTATTGCGGTTAATTAGTTGGGCACTTTTTGGCTTAGGCGGCCTTTTTATTTTATTTGATTTTCCCGGTTCGGCGCTGATTGCCCTGTTGGGCTTTGACCTGATTTTAATTTTAATTTTAATTATTTCTTTTATTGGCAAATACGCCATTTGCGGTGTAGTTTTAAAAGATTGGAAATTCAAGGAGGCGATTTCTGCCGGTTGGCAATTGTTTAAAAGAAATTGGCTTTTGAGTCTGGAAATCGCTTTTATTTTATTTTTGATTTATTTTGTCATTAATTCGCTGTTAGCTTTTTATCTGCCGTTGATTTTATTTTATTTTTTGAAAATTTACGCCGGCTTTTGGTTTGGTTTAGCTTTAATTTTTTTGCTTTTGTTTTTAACTTTTATTTTTATTCAGATAATTTTAACGATTTTTCATTGGGCGGCGTGGTCAATTATTTTTGTTTTATTGACAAGTAAAAAAGCGACTTTAGTCAGTCGCCTAAAAACAGGCTTTCGGCGCTTGGCCAGTTAAATTTTATTGTGCAGTCCGCCGAATACCCCGTCCCGACGTGACATCGGG
>MHII01000007.1:12805-18677 GCA_001817425.1 Candidatus Buchananbacteria bacterium RIFCSPHIGHO2_02_FULL_39_17
GGGCGAAGTCTAAAACCCCGCCCGCCGAAACATTATTTATTTTAGATAAAAATTTTAATTGATTAATCATCCTGGTCCTGTCTTTGGTGAGGATTTTTTGTTATAATATTAAGAGCTATGGCGAAATTAGAGGACAATTTAATCAAGGCGGTTAGCGCCAGCCAAAAACCTCAAGTTGTTTCGGAAGAAGTGGCGGAGAAATTTAGCGAGAAGATGAAAAGTATTAGTGTTAAAGAAAAAGAAAAGGAAGCCATCAGCGCCGCCAATAATTTGGGCCTGCCGTATCTTAATTTAAAGGGCTTTCCGATTAGCCCGGAAGCGATTATTTTATTGTCTGAAAAGCAAGCCCGTGATTTAAAAGCCGTTTGTTTTTTCCGAGGTGCGATTGATATTCGGATTGGCGCTGTTGACCCGACCAATCCCGAATTGCAAAAAGCGATTAAGCAAATTAGCCAGCAATATCATGGGGAAATCAAATTATACTTGATTTCCGACAAAAGCTTTGAGTCAGCAGTCCAGCTTTATCGGGCTGTGCCACAGGTGCGAAAATTTGTCAGCGGGGTGGAGATTTCTGAAGTGGAAATTAAGCGCTATGAAAAAGAAATTTCTACTTTTAAAGATTTAAACAAAAAATTAAAAGAAGTTTCCATTACTGATTTATTGACCTTAGCGATTGCGGCGGCGATTAAGGCCAGAGCTTCTGATTTGCACATTGAGGCGGAGGAAAAAGGGATTAAGCTCCGTTTCCGAATTGACGGTATTTTGCAGGATGCGGCTGAACTTGATGCTAAAATCTGGCCGCAGGTGATTTCCCGAATTAAGCTCGTGGCTAAACTGAAAATTAATGTCGCCGACCGACCCCAGGACGGACGCTTCACCATTTTTTTAAGCGACGACAAAATTGAGGTTCGTGTTTCCACTTTGCCTACGGCTTACGGCGAAAGCGTGGTGATGCGGCTTTTAATGTCTTCGGCGGCGGGCTTGGCTTTTGAAGATTTAGGCTTGCGCGGCAAAGCTTTTGAAGCCTTGAAGCTTGAAATTATCAAACCAAATGGCATGGTTATCACCACCGGTCCAACCGGTTCAGGGAAAACCACGACTTTGTACGCGGTTTTAAATAAATTAAATGATCCGGGAACTAAAATTATTACCATTGAGGACCCGATTGAATATAAGTTGCCCGGCATCAATCAAAGCCAAGTGGACTATGGCAAGAATTATACTTTTGCCAATGGTTTGCGATCAATCTTGCGGCAGGATCCGGACATTGTGATGGTGGGTGAAATTCGTGATTTGGAAACTGCAGAGATTGCGATTAACGCCGCTTTGACCGGCCACTTGGTTATTTCCACTTTGCACACCAATGATGCCGCCGGCACGATCCCCCGCCTGCTTTCCATGCAGGTTAAACCGTTTTTGTTGGCGCCGGCAATTAATACAATGATTGGCCAACGTTTGATCCGTCGGATTTGTTCCGCCTGTAAAAAAGTTGCCGAATTAGACAACAAAACTTTGTCGCGGGTGATGGCGATTTTAAATGAAATTCCGGAAGAATCCGGTTATCATTTTTCGCCAACCGAATTAAAAAAGTTAAAATTCTACCGCGGCGGCGGTTGTGAGCAGTGCCAGGGCTTAGGCTACAAAGGGCGAATGGGTATTTTTGAAGTGATGACTATGAATCAAGAAGTGGAAAATTTGATTTTAGCCGGTCAGGTTTCTGAATACGATATGCGGGCCATTGCCGTTAAATATGGCATGATTACGATGATTCAGGACGGTTTATTAAAAGCCGTTGACGGCATTACGACGGTGGAAGAGGTCTTTAGGGTGGCCAAAGACATTACGGCAAAGCTGTAAGCAAGATAAGCAAGATAAGTTGCAAGCAAGATAAAATAAAAATACCGGCGAAAAGCCGGTTTTTTATAATGTTCCTAGCCGCGGTGTGGTTGACCCCGCACTTAGGAAGTCTATGTTTTGCGTCTCTTAGAAAACGTCAAGATAATAAACTCTATGTTATTAATTAGTTATCATAATTATTAAACCAATTAATCAAAATAACTGTTATAACTAATAAAAATACAATTTATAGACTGATTATTATTAGAAAATAAATCCCAAATTTTTTAAAGACTTCCTAAGTGCGGGGTTGACAAATAAAATTTTATCTGCTAAGCTGTTTTAACGTTAAGTGAACATGAAAGTGGCTGCGATTTAGTTTACCGCCAGTTTTTAGGAGCAACGAATTGGGAGTAACGAAAGTGAAAAAGGATAAGGGTGATTTTCCTGGCAAAAAATTAGGCCAGTATATTAGGGTGACTGGCCCTTTAGGCCAGCAAGGTCGTAAGAAAACGACAATAAAAACCAAGCGCTTGCTTAAGCAGCTTCAGCCAGACGATCGACTTGCGGCGGCAGATGAAATTGCTGCAAATTCGACCTAGTGTGGCGCAAGACAATATTTTGTTCTCTGGTTTCAGCGGCAGGTTGAGAAATCTCGCCGCTTTTTTTTTCGATTAAATTTTGGGCAATGCCGTAGATCGCTTTTTGGCGGGAAATGACATTTAAATAGCGAGTAATTAAAGGAAACCCCCTTAATTTACTAAGAAGCTTTTTTTGGTCTTCCAGGGTCCCTAAAACGTGGGGTAAGTTTTCTGGTTTTTGCGCTAGATGTCGGGCTTCTTTTAAAACTGTAATCAGTTCTTCTTTATCTTCTTTGTCAAGATACCTTAAAACATGACTAATTTCACTTAAGAGCAAATTTAAGGCGTATTCAATTTGGTCTGACATACTGTCGCGGATTTGTTCTAAAATTAAGATTTGTTCTGGACTCTTAGCTAATTCAATGGGTTTTTTTTTGACTAAATCGCCGCAGAGTCTCTGAATGCCAGCGCGGTCAAGGGCTAAAATCACCCGCGGGATATTCTTTAATTCCATTTTTTGATTTTTATCTTTGAAATATTTAATGTGGGTTAATTGGCCGCTCTCAATTTCTTTTTTAATGGTAGCTTCTTTTTCCCATAATTTTTGATCATTTTCGCTTGAAGTCACATCAATCGCTAAATAATAAATTTTGCCATTTTTTTCTAAGACAAAAACCAAATCAGTATGATTGCGGCGATCATCATATTCAGTGGTTTCATAAGTCATACCATTTTCTCCCAGCCAATTGGACCGTTCAATTTGGTCAATAATTGCATATTCCAAAATTCGAGAACGTTTAGTTTTTTCTTGGCGCCTCTTTTTTCTTTGTTCTGCTAACCAAATTTTGTCTTTTTCAAGATTTGGGCTATCAAATTCATCTAAGGTCGGCCGGTTTTTTTCGGCCGCCAAAGCTTTCTTAAAAACAGCTTCTTCATTTTCGTCCAGCGGATAATGTTCTTCCTCGTAATCAGCCGCTCCTTCAAGATGATGGATCATTGCCTCTCGGGGATTTAAGAATTGGCCCATATTATTTATCAATTATTATTTGGCGATGATTAGCACCTTTTAACCTTATCCTAATATTTTTGGTTTGTCCAGACGGGAGAATCGATTTTATTTTTTCTGCCCATTCAATGACCGTGATCGTGTTTGGCTGGCCGAAATATTCCTTGGCGCCAATGTTAATAATTTCTTGAGGATTTTTTAGCCGATAGCAATCCAGATGAATTAGCTTATTAGCTTTCAGCTTTAAGTTCTTAGCTTTTAGCTGATAGATTTTCATTAAGATGAAGGTCGGGCTATTGATCGTTTTTTTTATACCCAAACCCGCGGCTAAACCTTTGGCCAAAACGGTTTTGCCCGCGCCCAAGGGACCGGTTAAAGCCAAAATTTCACCGCCGCGAAGAGCTTTCGCCAGTTTTTTGCCAAGATCAAATGTCTGTTTTTCGGAATGAGTGAGAATTTTTTGCATAAAGTAAATTAAGTAAATTCAGTAAATTAAGTTTAACTTATCTTGCCTATCTTGCTTAATTTACTAAAGGCTAAGATTTGGGTCTACTTTGATTTTTTGCCAGGGCGTTGGTTTCGTAAAAAATGCCGCCGCGGCAATCATCGCCGCATTATCGGTGCATAATTCTGGTTTGGGGGTTAAAAATTTAAGCCCCATTTTTTTTGTTTTTTGTTCCAAGGTTTGACGCAGTAATTGATTGGCGGCAACGCCGCCGGACAACATTATGGTTTTCGCGTTATAATATTTAGCGGCTTTAATGGTTTTTGCCCTTAAAACCTCAACTACGGCCTGCTGGAAAGAAGCGCATAAATTAGCTTTTAGCTTGTAGCTTTTTAGCTTTTTAGGAGAAAATTTTTGGCTAGCATAAAGCACAGCAGTTTTAAGACCAGAGAAACTAAAATTAAAATTATTGTTTTGAATCATTGGCCGCGGAAATTTAAAAGCTTTGGCATCTCCTCTTTCGGCCATCGCCGAAACTATTGGTCCGCCAGGGTAGCCTAATTTTAAAAGCTGACTGACTTTGTCAAAGGCCTCGCCCGCGGCATCATCCAAAGTTTCGCTGATTTTTTTTAGCTGGGTTTGATTTTTCATTAAAATTAATTCGGTGTGTCCGCCGGAAACAATCAGGCAAACCGCTGGAAATTTAATTGGCTGATTATTAAGCCAATTGGCGTAAAGATGAGCCTGCAAATGATTGATGGCATAAATCGGTTTTTGCCATAAATAGGCCAGAGTTTTGGCGGTTTGAGCGCCGACTAAAAGTGAAGTGATTAAGCCCGGGCCGGTGGCAACCGCGATGCCGCTAATGTTTTTTTTGTCCACTTTTGATTTTTTCAGGGCCAAATCAATAATTGGCAGGATTTTTTTAACATGATTTCTGGCGGCGATTTCGGGAACCACGCCGCCGTATTTTTGGTGGATTTTGACCTGCGACCAGACAACATTAGCCAAAATTTTAAAAGTACCGCCTTGGTTTTCCACCAAGGCGGCGGCCGTTTCATCGCAGGAACTTTCTATGCCTAAAATTATCCTATTAACATTTTTACTCATATAAGTTTAATCATCGTCTCGTCTCGCCCCGCTCTAAGTCAATCATTAAATTTAACCTTAGAATTAAGTAAGCTGCCCGCTTCGACTCGCGTCGAGCGAGGCGAGTAGGCGTATCCGCGCCCGACAAACTTTATAAAATATTTCAACTTAATTCGCGGACTTAGGGCGGGGTTACAGGAAGTTTCAATGCCGAGAATTATCATAATAAGCGTAAAGTGTAAAATATTTCATTAAGCACCAAGCACCAAATTACAAATCACAAATAAATTACAATAACTAAAATTCTAAATTACAAACCCCTAAAATTAACGTTTTGGATTTTAAATATTGTGATTTGAGATTTATTTGGAATTTGTGATTTTGAGTTTGGAATTTTTTAATGTTGTTTTGCGCTTTTCGCTTTTAGTTTTGCACTAGCCGATTAATTTTGATTAATAATCAATTCGTTGATGCTTCCACGGTTGCCGCTGGTTCTGGCGCCGGACTGCTTGGTTCGCTGGCCGCAGCTTCATTTGACGCTGAAGCGGTTGGGGTTTCCGCCGGCGCTGGTTCACTAGCGACCGGCTGGTCAGCTGGCGGCGGCGTATCAACCACTTCTAAACTAATTATCGGTTGATTGGTCGTATCCAAACTGATTTCCGCGCCAGGCATAATTTCTGATTCGGTGGCAGGTAAATCCGAAGCGGTTGGTTGGGTTTGGGGTTCAGAGCTGGGTTGTTCAGTTGAGCCTGATCCCCCGGTATTATTTTCAGTTAATTGTTCGTTATTAGTTATTGGTTGCTCGTTATTTGTTATCGGTTGATTGTTATTTGTAGTTTCTTGATTATTAATTGGCGGCTGGTTAGCTAAATCATTATTTACCGCCGGCGGATTTTCTCCATTATTATTGACCGC
>MHII01000007.1:18683-20662 GCA_001817425.1 Candidatus Buchananbacteria bacterium RIFCSPHIGHO2_02_FULL_39_17
AATCCAATCAAAACTAACTTCGCGAGCCATTGGTTTTTTCATAATAATTTTAAAGCCATTCACTGATTTACTGGCGATTTTATAAGGTCTGAAGCCATCATCTTCATTTTCCGCATCATCAACTAAAGTGGCGACAACAACCGGCGTGCGGGCATAAGGCTGGTCAAAAAGCACTTCAGTTGAAGTTGCTCCGGCCGGCATCGCCGCCGTGCCCGCCTGATCTTTAGACACGGTTAATTTGCCTTTGATTTCAACATCATTATAGAAAGTGACTTTAACGCCAAAGCCGGCTTCGCCGGCAACATATAAGTTGCCGTAAAATACGGCGGCATCGCGGACGATCAAAGTTTTAATGTCCACCGCCGGGTTATCAATCACTGGCAACGGTCCGGCATTATTGGTTTGGCTGGCAACACTGATTTGCGCTTGGGTTTGCTGAAGCAGGTTATTTAATTCTGTTATTTTAGCGTCTAATTTAGCGTCTAATTCTTTAATGCCGACTAAAGCCACGCCAACCCAATCTTGTAAATTAATGCCATTGCCCGGTCCGACACTGAAAGTTTTATTAAAATCATCCAAGAAAGGTGAAACATGGCGATAAGGGTCAGACAAATAGCGGTTATTGTTGTCCAGTATTTCATTTTTGTATTGCCACTCATAAATCGGCAAGCCCCGAATTTTGCCCAAATAATCGGTCGGTTCAGTCAAATTTTCTTTATACCAGCTCCAGGAAGGAGCATTGGTGAAGGTGCCAGCCGCGGTTAGTTTGGCGCCGGAATCGTCAAAAAGAGAATCACCCGAGCCACTATTCCAAACGTAAATGCCGTAACCAGATTGGACGGCAACCGCTAATTTCGCGCCTAAAGTATTCGGTGTGGTCGTGCCAATCCCGGTATTAGAATCAATGGTGGCGATTCCGCCGGCATGGAGAGTGCCTTGCGTATTTAAGGCGGTCGTGGAAGAAGCAAAGCCGCCGACATAGAGGGAGTCAGAAATTGTGGCTGATTTGGCAAAATTAGCTAAACCAGCAACGGCTAAATTGCCGCTGCCCCAAGTCCAATTAACTGGCGGCGTATAAGCCGCACCAACCCAAAGATAACCAGTGGTCGTCGCTCCGCCGTCAACAATTAAATTGCCTCGCGGAATATTTAATGTTTCGGCGCTGGCAAAAGAACTGGCATCAACGATTCTAACTCCGGTCCCAAAAAATTCCTGCCGGACGAAATTGCCAGAGAAGTCCTGACCAAAACCCAAGCCGGTGTTGTCTTTTCGTTCCAAAACTAAACCATCGCCTTGAGCGGTAATTACCCGGCTATTGGTTAAAATTAATTGTTTTAGATATAACACCGCTTCAATCGCGGCATTAGTGCCGCTAACGGCTAAGCTGGCACCCGGGAACGGCGTGGAAGTGGCAACCGATAACTGCGAGCCGACATAAAGACGATCAGTTAATGTGGCAGAACCCTGAAAATACGTATTGCCATTAAAGGTAAATTTTTCTCCCGTAGTGCCGCCCGGTGTTGTCGTATTAAAACCCCACGTGCCAGAATTGTTGACAATACTATTATTTGCCCCAAATACAATATTACCATTATCACCGGCAGCTAAAAGCAATTCCCCCTCCTGACCAATAACACCATATTCATTGCCGTTAAGGACAATAAGGGCTCCTCGATTAGTAGCGCTACTCCCCCCGCCGGATAAAACTAAGCGATTATTATCTGCACCGTCAGAGGTATTTTCAAGTAGGCCTTTAGCGTCAGCGGTGAATATAATATTATTATCAACTAAAATTTGTCCACTAAAAACTGCGTTACCTTTAACTGTTAGTGCGTAACCCGGGAACGGCGTGGACGTGGCGACTGACAATTGCGAGCCGACATAAAGACGATCAGTCGTAGTTGAAGATTTTTCAATTAAAAGATTGCCGTCAAAAACGCTATTGCCGGTAACAGTTAATTTGTAACCGGGATAAGGTG
>MHII01000008.1 GCA_001817425.1 Candidatus Buchananbacteria bacterium RIFCSPHIGHO2_02_FULL_39_17
AACCCTCGTGAGTATTTTACTCCGAGGGTTTTTTCTTTTAATCTTCTTGTCCTGATCGGATGTTAACCATTGACCCGCCCAAGTTTTTGCTTCACAAAAACTTTAGGCGGACCTGGATTTTAATTTTTATTATGAAGTGCTATAATGTTTACATTACTAAAATTGGATAAACCCGACCTCAAAGCAAGCTTTGAGGTATCGGGGCGGGTTTTTTAGGAGTAGAGTCGGCTCCCCGCCCGACTTCGCCTTTGACCATTGAATATTAATTACATTGTCATTCTTAGGGTTTAATCTTGTTTTCTTGTAATATTTTTAGACCCAGGCGAAGTCAAAGGCGGGCGGGCGCCGGACGTATTGTTTTACAAACTCTCCTCATCCTCGGTCGCCTTAGGCGACCGAGGATGAGGAGAATACTTAATAAAAACAAACAAAAACCGAAATAAATTAACTTTAAATCGTATGAAAATCCCGCTGGCATTAATTTTTGCCCTTTTCATTGAGATTGTGCTTTTGCTTTTGATTTTTTTAGTTTTAGTTGTTGGTTTATTAGGTGTTTTTGTGCCATTTTTGCCGGGATTGTTTTTGGTTGGTGTTGCCGCGGCCGTCTATTCTTTACTGGTTAGAAATGATTATGGAAAAATTACCCCCAAAATCCATCACCGATTGCTAAAAATAAAAAATAAAATTTTTTCTTTGAGAATAACCAAAAAAATTATGAATATCATTGCCAAGATTAAAAATCAGAAAAAAGAAAAAATAAAAAAGGAAATTTGGCGGCATGGCTTGATTCTGCTTGGTTTTAACGCGGTTTTAATTTTAACTTTTATTTACGGTTTTGTCAGTCTGGTGATTTTGGTCAGCTTGCTGGGTTTGCCGGAAATCATGATTGCGTTTATTCCGCTTTTAACTATTTTTTTATTTGCCGGTGGCAGTGCCGTGGTTTGGTATCGATTCGGCCAAATTTTAAGCCAGACTTTCAAGCAAAAACGAATTTTTTATACGACACTGGTGGTTTTAATTTCATTACTGCCGCTTTTGATTTTTTTGATTTTGATTTCTCTGCCAGTTAATTTCGGCAATCCCCTGACTCTTCTCTTATTTCTTGGCTTTCTTTTGATGGTGAGCTTGGCGGCGGCTTTTGAACTTTTACTGGTTAATTTGGGGGTAATTACCCGGGTTAAATAGTTTATGTTTTTAACCATTAAAGGCAAGGTAAAAGCGGGAAAACGGCGCGGACGCAAATTGGGTTTTCCGACTATCAATATACCGGTGCCAAAAAAAATTAAGAAAAAAGACTGGGGGATTTATTTTTCTTTAGTTAGAATTGGCGATAAAATCTACCCCGGGGTGACTCATTTGGGGCCGGTTAAAACCTTTAGTTTGCGGCCAGCGACTTGCGAAACCCATCTTCTGGCGGTGCGCCATAATTTGTATCATCGTTTAGTGGAGAAAAGATTAATTTTTCGTTTTCGCGAAGTAGAAAGGTTTCCTTCAATTCGCCAATTAAAAAAACAGATTAAAAAAGATATTAAGGCCGCCAGGAAGTTTTTTGGTTTATGAATATTATTCAACTTGGTTAGATGAAATATAGATTATAATTAAGTTTAAAAATCCAAAATCCAAATGACAAATTTTAAATCAATAATAAAACTCAAATATCAAAAAATTATTTGGGTTTTGAAATTTGACATAGATTTGACATTTGGGTTTTGACTTTTGGATTTTCTGTATGCAGCAATTAAAATTGGCGGCGTCACTTTTTATCATCATTGCCGCTATTCTTTGGGCCTTAGACGGTGTGGTCTTAAGGCCAAATTTATATAGTTTGCCGGTGCCGACCGTAGTTTTTGTTGAACATGGCCTGGCTTTTTTAGTAATGGTTCCGTTTTTAATCAGAGAATTATTTCAATTTAAAAAATTAAAAGCCGGAGATTGGGGCGCGTTTTTATGGGTCGCGGTTTTTGGCGGCGCTTTCGGAACGATGTTTATCACCAAAGCTCTTTTTTATGTTAATTTTGTTAATCTTTCCATTGTGGTTTTAATCCAAAAACTCCAGCCGGTCTTTGCTTTGACTTTGGCCGCTATTATTTTAAAAGAAAAATTGCCCAAGAAGTTTTGGCTTTGGGCCGCTGTTGCCTTAGTCGCGACTTATTTTGTCACTTTTGCCAATTTTGTACCGAATTTATCAACGGGTGATAAAACGGCTATGGCGGCTTTATTTGCTTTGGGGGCGGCTTTTTCCTGGGGATCCTCAACGGTTTTCTCCAAACGTGCTTTAAGAAAAGTCAGTTTTCAGCTGGGCACTTATTTGCGTTTTGGTTTAACGACGGTTTTAATGTTTTTGATTGCTGCCACGACTGACAGCTTGGCTAAAATTGGCAGTATTAGCAGCCAACAATGGTTAATCTTTTTATTGATTGTTTTTTCTTCGGGCGGGGCGGCGATGTTACTCTATTATTATGGTTTAAAGAAAGTTAGCGCTTCAGTTTCTACTATTTGCGAATTGGCATTTCCTTTAGCCGCGATTCTTTTTGAATTTATTTTGCGCGGGCGAATGCTTAATTGGTCGCAATGGCTTGGGGCGCTGGTTTTATTTTTCGCGATTTACAAAATTTCATTATTGCCAAAAGACCTAAATTAATCAGAACAATAAATTTTTAAAAAAAGACGCCGGCTCCTTGAGTCGGCGTTTGGGGGTAAAGACTTTATCTTCTTGGCGGATCACAGCCACCTTCTTTGGCTGGAACAGTGAGAATTTCATCACCTAGCTTGCCGTTGACCTCTCTTGTTGGCGTTGGTTTCGGCGAGTCAGGTTGTATTTTCTTAGCCTCTTTTATCATATCAGCAATTATTACTGCCAATTCAGCAATTATTACTGCCAATTTAGTTGCTGAATATCGAGCAAACATTCCTTGGTCATTGATAATAAACCTTGCTGTCAATTGGGGCAAAGAACCATTAGTGATTTCCGCTTCACCGGTCTCATTAATTTCAGAAAGCTCGAGAATTAGACATACTACTGCCTCATCGTCGAGAAAATGCACTTTTCCTTCTTGGTACTTTTGGAAAAGGCGGGGATGTTTACTTGCCAGTGCCTCTTCTGTTGCTTTTCGGTTGGCTGCCAGTGCACTTTTTTCACCTTCAAGAGCTCTGGTCATCCGGCTAGCTTCTTCCATCTTGGCTTTGGCTTGGGCTTGAAGTTCCTCGATTTGGTTCTGCTCATCTAGAAGATGAGTTGATTCGGCTGGGCCTCTTATGCCAGGTTCTTTGCCTTGTCGGAGACTTTTAAGGATTCGTTTCCACCAGAAAGGATGGTCACGTCGGACTTCTGTCTCCAATTCAGTTGACTTGGCCTTAGCCTCTTGCTCCAACCCCTTGGCTTTAGCCAGCAGTTGCCTTATTTTGTTGGTGCCTCCTTCAATTTCTTGAAAAAGCACCTTTACTCTCGCCCAGGCAGCCGAAACTTCAGGGTCAATTGGTTCGGTTACTGGTTGGAACAGCCAGCCACGGCGGCGGACTTCCACTTTTCTTTTCGGTGTAATAACGATTTCACCTTGAAGCCATTCTTGGGGCGGAGTAGGCCAAGGCTCTTGGATTAACTGATCTAGAGTCCTGACAGCCGCATGAACTGTTGTTAGACGTTCAGCCGGCAAGTCGGCGATTACCCTGGCCATCGCCTTGAGTTGTCTTCTTAATAACTTTCTGGCCTGTCTTTCTGTTCGGGGACCATTACACTCCTCTTTACTGCAGAAAAAACACATCTCCTTATCTCCTTTCCTCTTCTCTGTTCTGTGTCTACTTTTGACCCATGTTTTTAATACCCTCCTAAATGTCTTTTGATTTTAATATAAAATTAAATCACTGTCAACCCGTTGGTTAGTATCGGAAAAATATGGTATAATATTTAAGAATTAAGGATTAAGAATTAAGGATTAGGGCATCTTATTAAATTATGGCTAACCAGAATAACAAAGATATTAATCATTGAAGACGACCCCGCCCTAAGTCCGCGAAATAAGTTAGAACAATTTTTAAAGTTTGTTGGGCGCGAATACGCCTACTCGCCTCGCTCGACGCGAGTCGAAGCGGGCGGCTCACTTTATTATCAAATCAGGTTTAACGATTGACTTAAGGCGGGGCGAGCCAGCTATTTAATCGAGGAAATATTAGTAAAATATGTCTAATAGTTCTAAAAAAATATTAATTATCGAAGATGATAAATTCCTCGCCAAGATGCTTTCGCGAATGCTGGAATCTCATCAGTATGACACAATTTTAGCCAGTACCGGTAAAGAGGGTTTGATCAAAGCGTCAGGCGAAGAGATTGATTTAATTTTGCTTGATATTATCCTGCCTGACATTGATGGTTTTGATTTATTGGAAACAATTAAAAAAGAAGAAAAAACTAAAAATATTCCCGTGATGATTATTTCCAATTTAGGCCAGCCGGAAGATATGGCCCAGGGGCGGGCGCTGGGGGCAATGGATTATTTAATTAAAAGCGATTTAAGTTTAGACGAAGTCATAAAAAAAGTGAGAAAAATTTTACCCGTCTAATTTTTTGCTTCGCAAAAATTTAGGCGGGCGAGCCCCTGTTGCTTAAAGAACATTTTTTAAAGTTGTAAAAACTTAATTTAATTTTAATGATTACCAACGAACGTCTAAAAAATTTAGTTAAACAGCTTGATTTGATTCCCCAGGAACGTTTGGAGGCGGCTTTTAGTTTTGCCGAAAAAAACAACAAACCCTTGGCTGGCGTGCTGGTTGAAAGCGATTTAATTTCTGATGATCATCTGGGCCAGATTATTGCTGATGAGTTGGGTTATGAATTTATTGATTTAGACAAAGTGACCATTGATGATGAAGTATTGAATTTAGTGCCCAAGGTGATGGCTAAGGCGCAAAAGGTCATTACTTTTGGTCGAGACCAAAAAGGGATAAAATTAGCCATGGTTAACCCGGGGAACTTAACGATTATCCATCTTTTGGAGAAAAAAACCGGTCAGCCGATTATCCCATATTTAACGACTCGGGAAAATATTACCAATGCGTTAGCGCGTTATCAAAAAGGCATTCAAAAAGAATTTGCCGAAATTATCCAGGAAAATATCAGTCAGGCGAAAAAAGGTTTGCGGGCGGAAGATTTGCCGATTATAAAAATCGTGGATACCATTATTGAATATGCTTACGAGAACAAGGCGTCAGATATTCATTTAGAGCCGCGCGATGAGAAAACGATGATTCGTTTTCGGATTGATGGCATTTTGCATGACATTATTGATTTACCGAAAGTGGTTCATGATTTAATGATAACGCGATTAAAGATCATGGCGAAATTGCGGACTGACGAACATCGCAGCGCCCAAGACGGCAAAATTCGTTTTAAAATTGAGGAAGAAAATTTGGATATTCGAGTTTCAATTGTGCCAATCGTTGAGGGCGAAAAAGTAGTTTTGCGTTTGCTCTCGGAACGTAGCCGTCAATTTTCGTTGGAAGATTTGGGGGTGTCAAGCGAAGACTTAGTTAAGTTAAAGAAAGAATATTCCAAGCCATATGGCATGATTTTAGCCACTGGCCCGACTGGTTCGGGGAAAACCACCAGTCTTTATGCGATTATTAAAATTTTGAACCGTCGGGAAGTTAATATTTCCACCATTGAAGATCCGGTGGAATACGACATTGAGGGTGTGAATCAAATCCAAGTTGATCCAAAAACTAATTTAACTTTTGCCGCTGGCCTGCGCTCGATTTTGCGCCAAGACCCTAATATTATTATGGTGGGTGAAATTCGTGATCAGGAGACGGCTGATATTGCCATTAATTCGGCAATGACCGGACATTTGGTTTTGTCCACCCTGCACACCAATGACGCGCCGACCGCTTTGCCGCGATTTTTAGAAATGAACATTGAGCCGTTTTTAATTGCCTCCACGGTCAATATTATTATTGCCCAACGTTTAGTGCGCAAGATTTGCAGTCAATGTATTGTCAGTGAACAAGTCAGTTTGGAACAGTTAAAAAATAAGTTTGAATCAGCAACCGTTGAAAAGTATTTTGACCCAAGTAAAAAAGAAGTGAGGATTTATCACGGCAAAGGCTGTCCGGTTTGCGGCCAAACCGGTTATGCCGGGCGGATTGGCGTTTTTGAGGTTTTAGTCATAACCGAACCAGTCCGCGAATTGATTATGAAGCGGGCTAATGCTGACCAAATTCGGCAACAAGCCGTCAAGGAAGGTATGAAAACTATGATTGAAGACGGTATCCGCAAAGTTTTGGCCGGGGTGACCACAATTGAAGAAGTCTTGCGGGCAACGAGAGAATGAATATAAAAATTCTAAGTACCAAATTATAAATTACAAGCTCCAAATAAATTCCAATACTCAAATTACAAATATTAAAATTTTTATTTTGAATTTGCGATTTATTTAGGATTTAGATATTAGAATTTAGGGTTTACTAACTTATGCGTTTTTCCTATATTGCTTTTGATGCCGGCAATAAAATCCAAAAAGGCGTCATTGAAGCCGCCAATCTAAGAGAGGCTTCAAAATTATTAATTGAGCAGGGATGGTATATTAAAAAACTTTCGCCGCAGCTTGGCTTTCTGACAAAGCTAAGCATTTTTAAATTTGGCGGGATTTCTTTAATTGATAAAGTTCTTTTAGCCAAACACTTGGCAACGATGTTAAAGTCGGGGATTAGTTTAAACGAGGCTTTAGAAGTGATTGCCCAGCAGTCAACCTCGCGCCGTTTTAGCCGAATCATTAACGAGATTTTAGATAAAGTTAAATCGGGTCAGAATTTAGGCAGCGCTTTTAGCCGTTTTCCGAAAGTTTTTGACCCATTATTCGTCAATATCGTTAAAGTCGGCGAAGAAAGCGGCACCTTAGAAGCCAATTTGGATTATTTAGCCCAAACCCTTGAGGATCGCCTTGAACTCAAGCGAAATATTCAAGCGGCATCATTTTATCCAGCGATTGTTTTAACCGTCGTGTTTGGCTTAGGTTTTGTTTTGGCCTATTTTGTCTTGCCAAAAATCACGCGCTTATTTAAAACTCTTAATTTTGAATTGCCTCTTTCCACTAAAATTTTACTTTGGTTTGCTAATGTGATGGAAAAATACGGCTTGATTATTATCGTCGGAGTCATTGTGGGTCTGATTATTTTTAGGATTTTAATCAGCTGGCGGTCAGTTAAGCCGGCTTGGCATTGGTTTTTAATTAAGCTGCCGATAATCGGCAGCATTATCATTAATTATAATTTGGCTTTAATTAATCGGACTTTAGGCATTCTTTTAAAAAGCGGTTTGACGATTGATCAGGCAATCGTGATTAGCGCCCAGACGACGAGCAACGCGGTTTATCAAAAGCGTTTAAATTTGATTTTACCCCAAATTCAGCGCGGTCGGCGATTGGCGGATGTCATGGCCGGCTTTAAACAATCTAAAAGAAAGCCGATTTTTCCGCTCTTGGTCATTAAAATGATTGGCGTTGGTGAGCGCAGTGGTCGCCTTGATGAATCACTGGCATACTTAGCCGAATATTTTGAAAAGGAAATGGAAAATACGACTAAAAATTTGACGACGGTTTTAGAGCCAATTTTACTGCTGTTTGTTGGTTTAATTGTTGGTTTTGTCGCCGTTTCCGTCATCTCCCCAATTTATCAGGTGACCGGAAAATTTAGAAGATAATTATAACAATTATTAATTTTGAAACTCGAATTTTGATTCAATTTTTAATAAGAGAATTTTAAAAAAAATAGAATATTCAGATATTCAATCTAAATTCAAAATTAAAAATTCAAAATTAAATCAATGCGTGGGTTTACCCCGCACTATTCGGACATTGTTAATAATTCGTTAGGGATTAATTTAATCACCGTTTCTAAACCTATATGTCAGTCATAAATCACATACCCTAAAAACTAAAAGTTTTTGATAATCATCTTAAAACATTTGGTTTAGAAAATGTTAATAATAGATTACAATAAAAATAAAGTTTTATGTCCGAAAAGTGCGGGGTTTACCATTGTTGAAATTTTAATTATTTTAGGGGTTTTAGCGATTGTGGCGACTTTAAGCCTTCCTTTTATTCAGTCGTTTCAAGTTTCTTCGGATTTAACAACTTATTCAGAACAACTAACGCAAACTCTCCGGCGCGCCCAGCAAAAAGCCATGGCTGGCCAAAATAATTCCGCTTGGGGAGTTTATTTTAATAATGGACAAAAAAAAGTAATTTTGTTTAAGGGGGTAGATTACGGCAGCCGTGACTCTGACTTTGATGAAGAAATCAGTTATCCGCCGAGTTTTTCGGTTAATACTGATTTTAGTGGTTTGATTTTTTTTAACCTCTATCGTAGCTCACCTTCGGTTGGTGGCATAGTGACCATCACGAGCCAGAATAATGAAAGTAAAAATATTACGATCAATGAACTCGGGATAATCCAATTAATTAATTGAAATTTCAAATCTCAAGCACCAAGCTCTCCCGCACCTTAATTTATTTTAAAATAATGTTTGCGGGATCCTCGGTCACCTAAGGCGACCGGGGTAAACAAGTTCAAATTCCAAAATCCAAATGTCAAATCAATTTCAAAATCCAAATAACCCCTCCTTAATCCTCCCCTTAGATAAGGGGAGGAAAGGTAGGGTTGGACTTTTGCATTTTGGATTTAAAAAATTTGGATTTGTTTGGGATTTGGGATTTAGGATTTTTGATTTCCGCCACCCGCTTCGACTCGCGTCGAGCGAGGCGAGCAGGCGGCTTGGTTTTTCTTTAGTCGAAGTCATCTTGGCCGTGGCTTTATTTGGTTTATTCGCCACGGCTTTGATTGGTTTATTGATGAATTCTTATGGCAGTAATTTACAGGCGGCGGAAAAAGACAAAGCCAATTTTTACGCCCAACAAGGACTGGAGGCCGTCTGGTCAATTCGTCGGCAAGCCTGGAATTTTTTGGTCAATGGTGATCACGGCGTAAACACTAATGCTGGCTATTGGCAATTTATTGGTACCTCCGATTTGTTGGATGATAGATATACCAGAGTGGTTAATGTTAACAATATTTGTCGTAATGCTTCAAGCCAAATTATTGATTGTTCAGCGCCTGGGGCCATCATTGATTTACATACTAAAAAAGTCAGTTCTAAAGTCACTTACTCGGCCGTGACCGGGGTTAATAATGAAATTGAATTGATTTCTTATCTTACCACTTGGCAGAGTAAAGACTGGATTCAAACTGATTGGTCAGGCGGCAGTGGCCAAATAAATTGGTCGAATCCAACTCGTTATTTTACCGATGATGGTAATATTGATTATTTGGTCAATGGTGAAGTTAAGTTAAAAAATCTGGGCGGTGGTTGTGGGACTAAAATTTGGCCTTTTGACGTTCCCGCTGACTATACTTATGACCCAGCTAAAATTGAAGTCATTGGTGGTTTTGCTCAGTTAGTTGCTCAGTCTGGCTTTATTGTTAATGGTCAGTCGATTAATGCCGGCTTTGATACCAGTTTAACCCCTTGGATTTTTGGCTCCTGGGGAACGATTACTCCCACTGGATCCTGGCAGAGCAGTGGTGGCAACCCTGGCGGTTATGCTCGGATTCAATTTCCTACTTCAAAAAATCGGATTTCTGGCGGTTACTTTCAGCAATCTTTCACCGTTACCGCTCAAACTATTAATTCAGCGACTTTAAATTTAGATTGGATTGTCAGTCAGTATTCTGGTGCCGCTGACAGTTTAGTGCTATATGCTTTTGTTGATCCTGCGGCCGGCGCTCCGGCTCTTGGTCAAGAGGTTTGGAACTCTGGCAACCAAACTGCCACTACCCCATGGACGAGCGTGGCTAATATTAATGTCGCTAGTAAAATTACCGGCCCGGGTACTTATTATTTAAAAATCGCGGCTTATGTTGATTATCCGGGGAGTAATCGGCAATATGCGGTTGGTTTTGACAATGTTTTATTGACTTGGTCTGGTACTACCTCTGCCAGTTACCCGACTGACCGACCGATGATTGATCCTGTTAATTTTTACACTGCGGCGGGGATTGAACGTTGGTCTTCTTTCACCGAAACTGCCCAAAAAAATGGCGGGGAGATTTATTATCAGCTTAACGCTGACGATGGCGCTGGTTGGCGCTATTGGAACGGCAGTAACTGGGTGATCGCTAGCGTTAACGATTACAACACCGCCGCTGTTATCAATAGTAACCTTGGCGATTTCCCGACGACCACCGCTAAGATTAAATTCAAAGCCTTTTTAGCTTCTGATGGCAGTCAGTCAGTGAGGTGGTGCCGCTGACAGTTTAGTGCTATATGCTTTTGTTGATCCTGCGGCCGGCGCTCCGGCTCTTGGTCAAGAGGTTTGGAACTCTGGCAACCAAACTGCCACTACCCCATGGACGAGCGTGGCTAATATTAATGTCGCTAGTAAAATTACCGGCCCGGGTACTTATTATTTAAAAATCGCGGCTTATGTTGATTATCCGGGGAGTAATCGGCAATATGCGGTTGGTTTTGACAATGTTTTATTGACTTGGTCTGGTACTACCTCTGCCAGTTACCCGACTGACCGACCGATGATTGATCCTGTTAATTTTTACACTGCGGCGGGGATTGAACGTTGGTCTTCTTTCACCGAAACTGCCCAAAAAAATGGCGGGGAGATTTATTATCAGCTTAACGCTGACGATGGCGCTGGTTGGCGCTATTGGAACGGCAGTAACTGGGTGATCGCTAGCGTTAACGATTACAACACCGCCGCTGTTATCAATAGTAACCTTGGCGATTTCCCGACGACCACCGCTAAGATTAAATTCAAAGCCTTTTTAGCTTCTGATGGCAGTCAGTCAGTGAGGTTGGATCAGGTGAATGTTGGTTGGGGACAACAGACAGGCGTTAGTGGTTATGCGATTAGCGGTTGGTTAGAATCATCAGCTTTTAATACTGGCAGTCAAAGTAGTTTAAATTTAATTTCTTGGGATGAAGAGACTGCCAATTGTGCTCCAGCTTGTGATATTAAAATCCAAATTAGGACAGCGCCTAACAGTGGCGGTGTTCCGGGAATTTGGACGCCTTGGTTTGGTCTAGCCGGCGCCGGCACTTATTTTACTTCACCGTTAGAACAACTGCTTTCAGCCGATTTAAATTTTAATCAGTGGGTTCAATACCGGGCGGAACTTTCCGGCGATGGCAGCGCCACGCCGGCACTAAAAGAAATAAAGATAAATTATACACCATGATAATAAATCTCAAATCTCAAATCTCAAATCTCAAATCTTTGAATAGAGGGTTTACTTTAGTTGAAACAATTATCTACGTGGCTATTGTCAGCATTATTTTAGTCAGTATTTCTTATTTAATTTTGGATATTTTGGGGAGTCAGACAAAAAATACGGCGCAGCTGGAAGTGAGCTACAATTTAAAAACGATTGCTAATTTTTTGCGTCAAGACATTAAAGCGGCACAAAATATTAATAGCTTAAGTGGTCAAACGTTTAATTTAGCCATGGCCGGCGATGATATTACTTATAATTTTGATTTGGGCAATAGGCAAATTACTCGCCAAGTTGGCAGCTTGTCGCCAGCGGTCATTAATACCAATCAGGTTATGATTAACGGTAGTTTTTTTGATTTTTCCTATTTGGCCCGCAGTAAAAATGTTGGCATTAATTTAATGATTGAATATAAAAATCCGGACAACTTGCCTGATTATAACGCCAGCACGACGATTGATTTTGCCGTTGAATTGCGCGGCCGAAGATAAAATATGAAAAAATCAAAATTAAAAATTCAAAATTCGAAATTCCACCCGCGGCGGCGGGGTTATATTGCCCTCATTGCTTTATTGGTAGTCGCGGGGGCAGCCTTGACGATTGGCTTGGCGGTTAGCCTAAGTGGTATCTCCGCAATTCAGGAAAGTTTTTCGGTGACGCAATCGGCTTCGGCCAAAAGTTTGGCCAATCTTTGTTTAGAGGAAGGGCTGGAGAAACTGCGTCAGAATTGGGTAAATTACTCGGCTTCATTGTCAGTTGGCCCTGATTCGTGTATAATTAACACTGTCGTGGCTGGTAACTCGGCCACTTTAACTAGTGAAGGAACAATTGACATTTATACCCAGCGCCTTCAAATTCAAGTTAATCAAAATTTAGAAGTTAATTTTTGGCAGGAGGAATAACCCCATCAGAAATTTAAAAAATGGTTGTTTTTAAATAAAATATTTAACGGGTTATCTATTCTCTGTCAAAATTGAAAAATTTTTATAAATTTCTAACGGGGGTAAATGCTTAAAATAAAAAAAGAAATCTTTGGCTTAGATATTTCTGATCATTCAATTGAGGCTTTAGTTTTGCGTCAAGGGCTGTTTGGTCGGTCGCGAGTGACGGCTTATGCCCGAACAATCTTGCGCGGTGAAGTCGTCAGAAACGGCTTAATCAAAAATCCGCAGAAATTAAGCCAAGCCATTATTAAATTGCTGGCCTCGGCTCAACCGCAAGCGATTAAAGCAAAAAAATGCATTTTAGCTTTACCGGAAGCGCAAGTCTATTCAACGATTTTTAAATTTCCGGCGGCTTTAAAACCCAAAGAAATTAGGCAATCCTTGCCCTTAAAAGCGGAAGAAGTGATTCCTTTTAAGTCAACGGAAGTTTATTTTGATTTTAAAATTATCGGTCGCCGGCAGAATGATCAGGAAGTGTTTTATGCCGCCGTGCCGGCAAAAATATTAGATTCTTATCTTAAGCTGTTGCAAAGCCTCGGTTTAGAACCGGTGGCTTTTGATTTAGAGTCAATTAGTTTGGCCCGGGCGCTGATTGCTAAAGCCGCGGGAGATCAGGCGGTTTTATTAATGGATGTTGGCGCCAGAACGACTAATTTAAACATTTTTGACAACAATGGCATTCGTCAAAGTCTGGTGATCAATATTGCCGGTGATCGATTTACCAAAGCCATTACCCAACATTTGAAAATACCATTTAAGGATGCGGAAGCCCTGAAGATAAAATCCGGTTTTGATTCGGAGAAAGAAGCGGGAAAAATTTTACTCATCTTGCAAAATGAATTTAAAAGAATTATCGCCGAAACTAAAAAATTAATGGATTTTTACCAGAAACGTTATCAGCGTAAAATTACTAAAATTATTTTAGTCGGCGGTTCCGCCTTACTGCCAAAAATTGATCAATATTTAGCCGAGGATTTAGGTCTTAAAGTAGAAATTGGAAACCCGTTAATAAAAATTACTGATCCGGCGGAATTGGTCAAATTTAAAAATAAGGCAATTTTATTTACCAATGTGATTGGCTTAGCTCTGCGCGGCATCGCGAAAATGCCGGCGATGAGCGATTTGAATTTGATTTCCTATCGGCAAAAGAAATTTAATTTAGCGCCGCCTAAGACGGAAAAACAAAGCTGGAAAAAAATTTTTTGGCAGTTATCTGTCCTTGGTGCTTTAGTTGTCGTTTTAATTGTTTTATTAATTCTTCGGTCGGCCGGTATTTTTTATCAAAATCAGAATAGATTTAATCAATTACAGATTAGTTCAGATATTGATTTAAGTCTTTTGGATGAGTTAAGAGTCCAGTTTCCCTTGGCCACCTCAACTCCAGCCTTGGGAAATAATTTTTCGGGCATAGAAAAAATTAAAATTAGCCAAATTGTTTCTGGTTTTCTTAACGTGCGTAGCGGGGCAGGCACCAATTTTAGCGTAATTGATAAGGTGCCGGCTGGCGGAGAATATGAATTAATGGCTGAAGCTGACGGCTGGTATCAGATAAAAATTGATGAGCAAAAAAGCGGCTGGATTTTGGCTGATTTTGCCGATAAACTGGGGGAGTGATAAGTTAAAGTGCATAAGTTCACATACATCTTGCACTCCATGAGGCCACAACCTTGTGGCGTATTACAGTAAAATTCATTGTAAATATACCGGCGTCAAAGGATTTTTAACCCTTTACGATTATGGTTTAAGATACCGGTATATGATTACCCAAAAAGCCCTCCATAAAGCCAGGGTCTTAGCCTTTTGGCAAAAGTACAGCCTAGACGCCACCCTTGAAGCCTTTGAGGTGAAAAGACGCACTCTCTTTAACTGGAAAAAGCAGTTTAAAGCTGGTGGCAGCAAGCCCGAAGCCTTAAACGAAAAGTCAAAAACACCAAGGACTAAAAGGAAAAGAATTTGGCCCAAAGAAATCATGGCCGAAATCAAACGGCTAAGGTGGGATCACCCGAATCTTGGCAAAGACAAACTCCACCCTGAACTGCTGGAATTCTGCCAGGCCAATAATTTAGACTGCCCAAAAATCTCTACCATTGGTCGCTTAATTAAAGATTTAGGCGGTCTAAGAATCTTTCCTCAAAAAGTCTCTCACTTTGGCAAAGTTAAAATCATTAAAAGGGCGAAAGTCCTAAGAAAACCTAAGGATTTTAAAGCCCAATATCCTGGCCATTTAGTCGCCTTAGACACCATTGAAAAGCATCTTTTTGGTAGCCGACGCTACGTCATTACTTTTGAAGATATTTACACCCGTTTCAGTTTCGCTTGGAGCACCAAGTCTCACGCCTCGCTGGCCGCCAAGGAATTTTTTGAGCTCTGCCTTAAAATTTTTCCTTTCCCTATTGACTTTGTCTTAACTGATAATGGCTCTGAATTTGCCAAAGAGTTTGCCAAAAAACTAAAAACTCTTCATTTAACTCACTATCACACTTACCCCAGAACACCCAAGATGAATTCTCATTTAGAAAGGTTTAACCGTACTATCCAAGACGAATTTATCGATTTTCACCAAAATGATCTGTTAATCCCCGAGGTTTTTAACAACAAAGTAATCGATTACTTGATCTGGTACAATACCAAAAGAGTTCATTGGGCTTTTCAAAACAAGCTTTCGCCATTACAATTCATTATGTCAATTCAACC
>MHII01000009.1 GCA_001817425.1 Candidatus Buchananbacteria bacterium RIFCSPHIGHO2_02_FULL_39_17
CTCTGATACACATCAATCCCTTGCTCAAGTGCTGGAAGAACCAACTGCTCATACAACATTCTACGATCAAGTGCCAACGCCTCCATCACAACTTGCGGACTATACGTTCTTGTATGCTTCTTCGATGTCAATTCATCACGGATATATTTACCTACACCCATAAATGTTGGTTCCGACGTCTTAATCACATCATATAAATAACCCATTCTTTTTATATCTGGATGATAATTGTTCTTCCAAAACTTTTTTTCAACATCATACACTCTTTTTCCCTCTTCTTTTGCACAGCGCACAAACTCATCTAAAAACACCCCTTTCCCCACGCCATCAATACCATCCACAACCACAAATTTTCCTCTCCTTTCTCTACCCATCATTCACACCTCTTTTCGTTCATACGTCACAAACGAATACTTCTCAAACCCCTCTTCTCTATCCACTCGCTGCACTTCTTTCCATATTGACTTATCGATTACCGGAAAATACACATCACCAATATATGATTTATGAATATGTGTTATCTCTAATTTTGTTGCAATCGGCATGGCACAAGCATACACCTGTGCCCCCCCAATAACATAAATACTCTGTTCATCAAACTCCAACCGTGGATTGCGTTCAACAAGAGTCAATGCATCCTCTAATGCACCCACAACCTCAACACCATTTGGTCTATACTCATCTCGCCTAGACAACACAATATTTCTTCTGCCAACCAACGGCCGATATTTTTCCGGAATCGATTCATACGTCGTTCGCCCCATAATCACCGGATGCCTCATCGTCAACTCTTTAAACCGCTTCATATCTTCTGCAAAATGCCAAGGCAATTCTCCATTCTGCCCAATCACATTATTTTCAGCAACTGCTGCAATAAGTATTAGATCCATTTTACACCGCCATAGCTCGTCGAATCACCGGATGTGGTTCATATCCTTGCAACGAAAAATCTTCAAAGACTAATTCATCAAAACGTTTATTCGTTATATTCATTTTTGGTAATTGTTTTGGCTCTCGTAGTAATTGTGTAAGAATTGCTGTTACATGATCCTGAGAATGTACATCCTGCTCAATTTCTTTTCCTGCTAACATTTCTTTGGGAGCGTTTTGAGTAATCCAATCTAAAATATCAGCAAATCCATTTCGTGTAACAACTCCTGTAACTTTATTTTTTAATTGCTGCAAATTATCTCCATAAAATTGTCCCCTCTCCTTTGCACCGCAATAAAAATGCGCATCGCCAAAAGTATGAATAAATCTTCCTGGTTTTAAATTCGCCTGCTGTGCTAACACTTGCAACAGCATTGAATAACTCGCAAGATTGAAGGGAACCCCTAAAAACATATCACACGAACGTTGATATAATTGTAAATCAACTTTCCCATCAAGAACATTTAGCTGATAAAAAGTATGACAAGGAGGAAGAGCCATAGCAGGAACATCCTGCGGATTCCACGCCGTCACAATGATACGTCGTGACTGCGGTTTATGTTGTAACAAATCAACCACATCTGCAAGTTGATCAATTTCCTTACCATCCGTTGTTTTCCAATGCCGCCACTGCGCACCATATACATCTCCTAAATTCCCATGTTGCATAGCAAATTCTTCATCCTCTTTAATACGTTCAATAAATTCTTGTTTTGCCTGCTGCCATTGAGAAGAATATAACGGTAATTTATCTTGTAATGCTTGTTTTTTGACATAATGATCAAACGCATTTCCATCCCATATGTGAACATCATGTTGTGCAAGATAGCGTATATTAGTATCACCGCGCAAAAACCAGATTAATTCATGAATAATACTTTTTAGATGAACTTTTTTTGTAGTTAAGAGAGGAAAACCTTTTTCTAGATCATATTCATTCTGATGCCCATACCGAGAAATTGTATCTATCCCCGTACGATTAGGTTTATAGCCTGAATACACATCACTCAAAATCAATTTCGCATGTTGCAAATACTGCTCCATATTCCCACCTCTTTCTCTTAATACAAAATATCAAAAAGTAACCTAACCTCGCCATTTAAATACATTTCCCCATTAAAACATAACCATCCTATTCCCTAAATCAAACTATAACAATCCTTTTAAATCACCTCATTTGAATAAACAATATGGTGAACAACAAACAAGGTGTCCTTCCTTCTCAATTCATCCGCCACTTAATTAAAAACGGCCACATCTACGTCCCAGAAGAATATCAAAACCGTCTCATCCCCGAAGACCAAATCCAACCCGCAAGTTTAGATTTAACTCTTGGAAATCACGCCTATTGTATTCGCGGTCGCCCAAGTGCAACACAATTAGAAAATTATCCCCCCAGAAAAGAATTTCATAAATATAACTTCCCCATAAACACAACAGGAACTCCTCTAGATGAAACACTAATGTACCTTATTCCATCTAAAGAACAATGTAAACCGCTTCCGAGAGGAATTATTGGCTACGCCAACAACAAAAGTTCTTCAGGAAGAATAAATCTTCAAACCAAATTAACCACACAATATGGCGATGACATACTCCCAGAACAAAAGCAAAGTCAAATGTACCTGCGCATCATGCCAAAACTCTTCCCTGTTCTCGTTCGACCAGGTGATGCTCTTAACCAAATTCGTTTCATCTACGGCAACGCCGAGGTAAGCGATCTTGAAATAGAAACACGACAAAGAGAAATATGTTTCTTATATGATAAATCTGGCAGCCCCATCCCATTAACACCAACCTACTTAAACAACGGACTAATCGCTCATCTTGATTTAAAACAAGAAATTGTTGGCTGGAAAGGAAAACATAACCATAGCGAAACTATCGATCTCTCAAGACGAGATTACACTGCTGAAGAATTCTGGGAAAAATTACATGTAGATAAACACGGAGGCCTCTTTCTTGAAGCCGGAGAATTTTATATTTTATCCACCAAAGAATATATTTGTGTACCTCCAGAATTTGCCTTAGAAATGCTTCCCTACGACCTCAATGCCGGAGGAGAATTTCGTTCCCATTACGCCGGTTTCTTCGACCCAGGCTTTGGCTGGAGTAAAGATGGTTCCATACTCGGCAGACCTGCAACACTAGAAGTAATCCCTTTAGAAAACATGTACGTAGAAGACGGCCATGGCATCTGCAAATTCAAAGTCGAACGTATGGCAGAAATGCCCGACAAAATATACGGTGAAAAACCAAACAGCCACTACCAGCAACAGCTTGGACCGCAACTCGCTAAATATTTCAAATAGAACCATTCAAAGTAAAAAAAACATAACCGCCTATAAAATCACAACCGAGAACATTTCTCTTGTTTCATTTCTAAATATTTCGCAGCAGTAAACGGATAAAATTTAGCATTATGCATCAGCGAATTAATAAATTTTGTATGTTGAACTCCCCATTCTTGATCAGTATGTGTTCGCACAAAATCAGCCCAGTAATTCACAAAATACATTCTCGCTTCGGAATCATTTTTGGAATTTTGTAGTTTACTCATTGTAATTCTCCAAAAATACTTTGTACTTTTTAATTTTTTCTACATCAATATGTCCTTTAAAGACTTCTTCAACATGTTTGGCATCTTCTAAATCTTTATCAGACATTAAGTAATATCGCTTAAACGCAATTTGCCGCTCCAGTGAAGAAATTATGATCACTCCCTGCTCAGTTACAACCTCAATACAATCATCAAATGTTACTAATTGTATAGGTTTTAATGCAAATTTAACTTCAAAATTAGGAATAGTTTCACCATTGATAGCAAAACGCACTGCCAACCCATCAACTAAATAACTATAAATTTCTTTCACATCATCCGCATTCAAACACCAGAAGCCCTCATTTTTCAAATCAGTATAAAACAACATAAAATCTTCAAAAGACATTTTTTTAACAAATAAATCAACATCCTCCGTTCCTCTCGAACGACCCAATAATATAGCAACATACCCACTAATAATAACATAGGAAGTATATTTTTGAACAATATTCACAAATCGTAACACTAATTGATCTAATTCACTTAAAGGTTTTTCAAGTACAATTTTTCGCGCGGATATAAATTTCATATTTCTTTAAAAGAATAGAACAATATAAATATATCCTAACAAAAATTAAATTTCCATTAAATTCTCTACACCACCCGCAGCACCTTCTCCCTGCTTGTAAACCCACTCTTAATTTCCACTGCAACTCCCAACTCTTTCTTAAAAAATTTCACAAGCGCAGCATTTGCGCGTCCATCTTCCGCCGCTTCTTTTAAAAACACTTTCAACTTCCCATTCTCTTCTTTAATCTCATTTCTCCCCGCTTTGGGCATCACCCGAACTTTAAATTTTCCGTCAATAACATAAGAAGAGATATCCATCTCGATATAAAAGACAATCCTATTTATAATCTTTTCTCAAACCAACACCCAAACATACATAATCAAAAATAATCATCAAAAAATAGAACAAAACACGTATATCATTAAACTAGCAATAAGCTTTAAAACCTCCATCTGCTCCAAAGGAAATGGAGTAAAACTAGGAGCATGGAAGGCATAAAAATAACACTCGAAACATTGTACGATATTCTACGCAACGAGAAAAAGCGCGAAGACTTACAGAAGATAGACTCCGCGTTCTTTGTGGATGTCGTCAGCTACCTTCGCGAAAAAAATACCTTGCTCCAATCAAAAAAACAAGAAAATGATCTCTTCGCATCAGGTGAACGCGACAAACTAGACTACGAACTTCGCAGTATTAAACGCATTCTTCGAGAAATCTACGAAAAGCGTGAAAAAAAAATCATCGATATCGCGCTCAACCGCAGTAAAACCGGTTCCGATATCATCGACACCTCCGCCATGCTCACCGAAGAAAAAATGTTCTATGAAGAACTCCTGCGCACGTTAGACACCTATCGCCAAGGCATCATCCATCGCATCTTTCGCGCCGAATTACCCGACGTCACCATGCCAAGCTTATGGCGCCCCACAACTTTTTCCACGCATCAAACCCCCATCTCTTCATACGAAGCAGAAGAAGAAACAGATGAAAATACTCAAGATACAACCTCTACTCCACAAACATCTTCAACCACACCAGAACCAAAACCAAGCATCAACACATCACCGCAACCAATGACCATAACCCCCCAACCAACCTCCCCTCAAACCATGACCAAAATCAAATTCATCCACGCAACTCCTAGGTTCATCTGGAAAGACATGAAGGAATACGGCCCATTCGATACCGGAGAATCTACAGAAATATTTCCTGAAGTCGCAGAGTTGCTAGTACGAAAAGGTAGGGCAGAAAAAGTATGAATACGCCAAAAATTACATCCATTATTTTTCTATCGTGAGGCTTCCGCAGAACGCCTCACCTGACAATACTTTCTGTAAAGAAAGTCACGAGCATAAGCGACTTGATCGCCTAGGATACTGGCAAAGATTACGGCCCATTCGATACCGGAGAATCTACAGAAATATTTCCTGAAGTCGCAGATCTTTTAGTCAGAAAAGGTAGAGCTACAAAAGTATAACAATTCTTACAACAAAATAAGTTCAGAAAAAGTTTAAAAACTCTTCTCTAATCAATAAAGTATGGCATTCATCCAAAAACTTAAAAAAATTATCACCGCAGATAACACTGAATCATTTCTCAATGAAGAAGTCCAAGAATCATATCACTCACATAGCGGCGCCGTTGAAGAAGCCTACAAAAAATACGTCATCCCCTGCAAAATCAAAGAACTCGCAAAAACCGGTGAACTCAAAATCCTCGACGTCTGTTTCGGCATCGGCTATAACTCCGCTGCCGCAATTTCCGCAGCATTAGAAGAAAACCCCAACTGTCAAATTGAAGTAATTGGTTTAGAACTTGACCCCGACATCATCAACAAAATCCAAGAACTCTCACCACCCATACCATTCTATCAGCACTACAAACAACTCTCCGCAAACACACTACAATTCACCAAAGACAACGTCACCGTAAAAATCCTCTTAGGCGACGCCCATCAAACCTCAACCACTTTGCAAGACAACTACTTCGACGCCATCTTCTTCGACCCTTTCTCACCAAAAACCCATCCTCACATGTGGACCACCTCCCTCTTCGCAGAAATGTATCGCGTAATCAAAGAACACGCCATCCTCGCCACTTATTCTTGCGCAAGAGTCGTTCGCGACAACATGAAAGAAGCAGGCTTCATCTATGACGACGGCCCCATTGTCGGCAGAAGAGGACCAGGCACAATTGCATTCAAAATGGAAATTACTCTAAAGATATAATTTCGAAAAATATCCAAAAAAATTAACTAATATTTTCTTACCGATCCCCAAATAGCATCAAAATACGCCAGAAAACTCTGCGCAATCGCTCTATCTTTGATAAGCGTAGCCGTCGGCGAAGAATCAATATTAAAAAGAACCACATACTCTCCAAAAATATCAACCCACGCTGGAACACAAAAATCTTCCTGTAAATATTTAACAGACGTCAACCCCATTTTCTCCCGAATTTTCCCATGCTCTCTGGCATCAGCATGATATAAAATATTCATGTGAATCCCTTTCTTAATTCTACGTTTATTAAATTCCAACAAAAAAGCCGTCAGTTTTTCTTGCGCCAACCTCGGTGCACCCAACACGTACAGCGTATCACCTCTCCCAAGCTCTCGCAACATCAACTCATAAATAGATTTCAATCCCCCCACTCCTTCATAGAGCGTTGCCGATCGCTCAACTTTTTCTTTTTTCTCCAACGATTGCAGCACCGGCAAAGCCTCAGCCATAAAACCCCGCCGCTGCTCATCTAAGATATCCGTAATATGTAAAGGGCTAATCGCTGTAAAAAATTGCTTATTCTCTTTAACAATAAAACTAACCAACCCTTTACTTTTCAACTTATCAAGCGTTTCATAAATTTTAGAACTGGGAATCTTCGAATGAGTAATGATCTTCCCAACTGCACATGTCCCAAGCTCAAGTAACGAAACATACACTCGAATTTCTCGCGGTGTAAACCCTAACGCCTCTAACTGTGGTAAATACATATAAAGAGAAATATTCCTCATCTATTTAAATCTTACTACTCCCAAACAGGGTGAATAAAGAATATATACGACAACAGTTCCTAAGTCTAATATGACAAATACAAAGATTAGTATCCCCGCCGGATTAAAAGCGCTCCATTCATTTGATGTATATGGTGTTATACTCAATACCGAGCAATTAGGAGAACAATCTATTGCCCATTTTAGGCAGATTGCACCCCTCGAACAGATACCTGATGATCAAACAACAAAAACCATTGATGACTATCGCGCCCTGATTCAAGGCCAACCCTGGACCACCGGCGAACTCAAAAGAGGAATAATTGAAGCCATAAAAAAACCTCTAGCTAAATATCCTGATTTGAAAGTAAACTACCAACAAGCAATGTATCAAGACTGTTTACAAACAATGGATCAACTATTAAATTGCAATGAAAGAGTAATGCTCTTCTCATCTCTTGATGCTGAATGGATCAAAAAAGAATTACCCTCTGAAATCGCCAGCAGATTAACGGCAACCTACGGCCAGCCTAAAATCAAACCAGAAGCCTGGCAACAAGTAGAACAAATTGAATTCGCAAAAGGAAATTATCTAGTATCCCACACCGCAGATGAATTGCCAGAATTAGAAGCAGCCATTGCCAGCGGCATCTTTACCCAGCATAACGGCAGATTGATCTTTGTCAATCGGAACAACCAAATTACTCCAGCCCAAGCACGCAATGCCGGAATTGAGTATTACGTCAACGACCTGCGAGAAGTTCCCTACACAAAACTAGTCCGAAAATGAACACAAACTATCTTGAATCCATTGACTGGGAAAAATATTTGGAACGAGAAACTGACTTTTTTATATTTACGATATTTGTTGAAGCCTATGGGGCTCTTCTGCAAGAAATTGCCGGAATAAGATTTGGACACCAATTAAATTATTATAAAAGAAATATAGGAATATTCTACAAATCAAAGCTAGAATTACAAAAATTTGAAAAATATTTTACAGGAATAATAGAAGAAAATGATACACTAATTACAAATTGGATAGAAAAAGAAAAAGAAATAAGTCAAGAGATGAAAACAGAGATCTATTTGAAAAAGTATCATACTGTACAAGAACAAATATATTTTTTCAAAGAAGCAATTATATACAACACAATTATCCCTTACTGGCTCTTAATAAGTCTCAATTCGCTCAATTCAAACACCAATTCGAATAGTAATTCAAGTAACGCCCACCATCCAGAACGTAAAGAAAAAGTAGAACAGCTACAACAAAAATTAGAACAGATAAGACAAACCTCTCATTATCCTACCCTACTAACAACAATAATCTATCATTTAATGGATCAAGCCGCTAAAAAAATAAATATACCTGTTGAATTAGCAAGATATCTTACCAGTTCAGAATTAATAGAAATACTAGAACCAGAAATCGCAATAGAACATACAACTACTGTAGAACCTCAAACAACAATTAGCGCACCAGAACTTACCACAAGAAAAAATGAATGCTATTTTTACTATAATAACGAAAAATTTTATTTTATCTATGAGGATTTCACACAACTAGAACAAAAAATGAGTGTACACACACAAATTCCTCTTCAAAAAACAATTCAAGGCATCACAGCATGTAAAGGCAAAGTCAAAGGCAAAGTGAAAATCATAAACAACCCCAACAACATGAAAGATTTCAACTTTGGAGACATTTTAGTTTCAATTAACCTAAACCCTTCATTAACCCCAATCATTGACAAAGCATCCGCAATCATCACAAATGAAGGTGGAATCATGTGTCACGCCGCAATAATCAGTAGAGAAAGAGGAATTCCTTGTATTATAGGCACAAGTATCGCCACAAAAGTATTCAAAGATGGAGACTACATAGAAGTCAACGCAGATGAGGGGATTATACATAAAATTGATTATTAAATTAAGATAAATAAGAAAAGACACACAACCCAACTATCAGTTCGGTTTTGTAATCTCTGAAAACCGCTGTATTGCATCATTTAAATATTCCGAACGCATACTTCTCATCCCCTGCGCCATCACACAAGATTGCCGACAATTATCATATAACAATCCCACTTCCGTCTTCGAATGAGGATACATTTGAGAAAATAATGATTCAAATGAAGTATTTAATGCCGATACTCTTTCTGAATTATCCTGCCTGGCATAACCTACCATTTCTTCCAGTATTGTGTACATTTTTAAGTATGTCATATCCTCATAATCAAGAATACCATTTTTAAATGTATCCCCACACAATTATAAACTCCCCTTTCTTACCTTCTAAAAATGCACCACATCGCCTTCATGAAAAAATCGTGGAATCTTATTCCTAAAATTATTGCAGGTGAAAAAACCATCGAATCACGTTGGTATGTCAATAAAATCACACCCTGGGATAACATAAAAGAAGATGACACCATTTACTTCAAAAACGGCGGCGAACCCATAACTGCAACCGCACAAGTTGAACGCATCCTCCAATTCGAACACTACACAAAATCCCAACTCAAAAACATTCTGAAAACCTACGGCGGCAACCCCGGCATCTGCTTTCCAAATATCAATCAATCATTCCAAATCCTCAAACAAAAAAACTATTGCATCTTAATCTTCCTCAAAAACCCAACGCCAATCGAACCTTTCCACATCAACAAAACCGGCTTTGGCAATGCTTGTGCGTGGATAAGTGTAGAAAATATTGAAAAAATAAAAATATCAAATACTATAAAATAAAAAAATTACAGCGGTCCTATAGTATAATCCACTAAATTTCTTTTCCAGGCAAACGTTGGTTCACGATAGCTGCGCGGAATACGAAATTTTTTCTGGCTCATCAACTCTTGCTCTAATCGAGTTGCTAACTCATCTAAATCTACATACGAATCATATTTATACCGAGGATTCCCCACTTGCGATGAATCAATCAAACTCTCTCTCTCTGCACCTTCCCCTTGAAACGACAACGGAATTGCCACAAAAGCATCATAAGGAATAGGTGCTCGTGTATTTGGCCTATTAACATCAAACATATATTGTCTCAATTTCGCTACAGAACTCACCAGAACTATCGGCATTGATTGAGAAACATGTGCAGAAATGCAAGCATTACTAAGTATGCGAGGTAAAAAATCTACCCAACTCATAGATGAACAATGAATTTTCCAATCCGGATTTAAATTATGTTTTTCCATTTCTAAACGACGCGTCTCCCAATTAGGATCTAACGTAACCGCATACCTACCATACGAATGATTTCCATAAAACTTCCCTGCCTCTATCTCTAACTCTTTCTTACTCGTCCCATGATATAATAGTTTACAATTCATAATAATTCCCTCCAATAAAGTTAGCACCAAAAAACTAAACATCCAAAACCACACCCAATTTATAAATGTTATGTTATCAAAAAGTAATAACACAAAAATAAGTTACCTCTACATTTACCACAACATTTAAATATATGTAGAACTAACTAAATCTAAATGCCATATCTCACCATCAAACAAATCAAAGGAAAACCATACGCATACTTAGAACAATCTATTCGCATAGGCAAACAAGTAAAGAAAATATCAAAATACCTCGGACCATACACAAAAGCGTTACAAGTCAAAGAAGATAGCCCCGAATACAACGCCGAATTCCTCTCAAAACAAACCAAACTTCGCACCACCCATCTCCTCAACACCATCTCCCACCAATTCCCTATAACCACAGAAGAAATTCAAAAGCTAGAACAAATGAACCTGCAATACCAGCACATAAAATCCCGCCTCCATCCAAAAAATATCACAGATCTCAATAAACGATTCATTGCCAATTACGTCTTTGAAACAAACGCTTTAGAAGGAAACTCTTTAACACTCAAAAACGTAGGAGAAATCCTCTTTGAACAACGTATCAGCAAAGGAAAAGATCTGCGTGAAATCTACGACGCCCAGAACTCCTATCAAACTTTCCTCTGGCTCCAGCAAACAAAAACCAACATCAATCACGAATTCATCATTAAAATCCATTCCCAACTAATGCAAAACATAGATGATCGCCTCGGCTATCGCAACATTCCTATCATACTGCTTGGTAAACCTTTCACAAAATTAAGCACCCCCGAAACCGTATACGAAGACATGACAAATCTTCTTTTATGGTACGAACAACACGAACACACTATGCACCCGTTAGAACTTGCATTCAAATTCCACGCCCAATTTGAACAAATCCATCCCTTTTGCGATGGCAACGGCCGAGTCGGCAGATTACTTCTCAATTATATCCTCATGAAAAAAAACTATTTCCCCATCATCATAAGAAAAAACTCCCGCAATCAATATCTCAAAACCCTCGAAGCCGCTGATAGAAAAAAATACACCCCTCTACTTCGTTTCGCTCTCATTAACTACAAAAAAACATTTCGAAACTTCTTTGAGATATATTATAAGTATGCACAAAAAGAAAAAGAATCAAAAAATACCTAAATTGTATAATGCCAAACCAAATCTGTTGGAGGAGTAAACTGTCTAGGCACACGAAATAACTTTTGTGTATATAATAAAGTAGCTAAGTTCTTGGAAAATTGGTCATAATCAACATGATCATGAATCCCATACCTCTCTTTACCTTTGGAAACCCCTTGAGTTGGAGAACTAAAATCCGGTGTAAACCCTTCAAGCAATGGCACCTCAAGTGATAAAAGCTTCCCTCGTGGAACCGCTTTCTGAATTGTGAGAGACTTACCCCTACCAGTTGACCAAACACTAAAATAATCTGACAATACCTGTGAAGAACTCACCAGTAGAACCGGAAAAGAATCTGAAACCTCCGCAGAACCACACGCTTTTAAAATTGCCGCTCCCGGTGAATATTCCATCGAAAAACCCGCCCGAAGTCCATTTTGATTATCTTTAAAATAGAATTGGGTCTCGCTATAATACTTATCCGCAAACGCATCTAACGCCCGCTTCGTTGTCCCTGTATATAATATTCTTGATCCCATTGTATAATCTCCAATCACCAAAAAAACCTAATACCCCTAAAAACAGACCATACTATATAAAATTAAGCTATCAAAAATCAAACTTTCTCCTTCCTCTTATTCCTCGCTATGTCTAATCCGTTTATAATAATCCTAGCGAGGAATGAACGGAGAGCCATCTTTCCGGCTCGACAGTTTATTCCGTCCCCGCATCTGCACTTCCTCAAACCGCTTCAATACATCATCCGCATCAACATACCCCGCGCGATAACCCTCAAGCACCGCAGCAAACAACTCCTGATACTTTTCCATATGTGTCGTTTCAAGTGCTCTATCCAATAAAAACAAATCAACCGCCTTATCCTCCACTTTCTCAGAAAACGCCGCCAACCCAAAATCAATAAAATGTAATTCACTCGTTTCCGCATGAACAATCATATTTGAAGTCGTCAAATCCCCATGAATAATATTCGCAGAATGTAACTTCGCAATCCGCTGCCCCATCTCCCGCCCAAGATCAACTACCTGCTCTCGCTGTTCTAACACATCTTTCAACTTCACACCCGGCACAAAATCCATAAGAATACTCATCCGCTTATCAGAAAAATCCCGTAACGCCGGACTAGGAAAACCCATCTCCTGCAATCGCCCCAACACCTTCGCTTCCCGTCGCGTACGAAACTTTCGCAAACTTTCATCTAACGCCGGCAGTCGATACGCCTTCGCTAAGCGCTCTTTCATCACTTGACTGCCATCTTTATACAATATCGCTTCTGCCCCATGGCCAATTTGTAACATAGTAGCAAGAAAAACACTTACTCTTTAAATACATAGCGGTTGGAATGCAATGACTTACAACAACAAAAACATACAGAAACATTTATAAAATAGTACCGATTATAGGAACTATTATGAAAAGCAAAAAAGATCATCTATTAGAACTATTCTTCAATTACCCTACAAAACAATGGCATTTTGAAGAAATACTCACCCAAAGTAAACTTGCCCGCAGTAAAACAGACCAATGGCTAAAAAGATTCAGAAAAGAAAAGCTAATCACACGTATAAAAGA
>MHII01000010.1:0-43213 GCA_001817425.1 Candidatus Buchananbacteria bacterium RIFCSPHIGHO2_02_FULL_39_17
TAAATTAAAAACTTTTAACTTTTGACTTGAACTTTTGCCTTTTGACTTTTGCCTTTTGGATTATTATTAATTATACCACAATTCACCAAATTCACCAATATAAAACCAGCCCGGCTAATGCAGGACTGGTTAGAGATTTAAAGAATCAAGAATATTTGTTGAATGTTGCAGTTTTTAGGTAATGGTTAAGACAACGGTCGTGGTTAAATTCTGGGCCGTCGGATTGCTTGGGATATACTGTTCCAATTTAAATTCTTTAATCCAGTAATTACCCTTGCCAAAAGTCGCGGCCGCCGTGTAAATGTCAATTGAGGTCACGCCCGCGCTAAAACAATCTGTCCCGCCTTTAGTAATACTGGCGGTGCTTTGACCAGAGTTTGAAAGAATAGAACCATTGTCAACCACTAAACACATTTTGCCCAAATTATTATCTGCGCCAGTAGCATTGTAATCCAATTGCATCACGTCTTCTCCGGCTTTCCAATCGTTACCGGATAAATTAACGACCCAGCCCGCGCCCGAACCGCGCGCATCCTCAACCCGAAACGCGCCAAAAGGATTTATGGAACTCGTCTGGGCGCTGAAAGAAACGTTAACGCCGGAAAAACTGGCACTTGAGGAAGCGGAAATAACATCCAAGATGCCGGCGGAAACAGTCGTATACATCGTCGAAGTAGAATTAGTCACCGCATAGACATTTGAGTTTGTGCCTAACCCCAAAGAGAAAAGACTATAAATGATCAAGATTGCCGCACCAATGACAACACTATAGCTAAACCGACCTAAATTCAAGGAACGAGACGTTGGCGCTTCACTACCGGGATGAGAAGCTAGTTGGAAATAATTTGTTTTCTTAACTAAAGAAACAATTTTTTCCACTTCGGCCGCCGTATAATAACGCCAACCGCGGCTGTCGCGACTCGCCTTAGGAATTAAACCCTGTTGTTCCCAGCGAATCACCGTGCTTTTATCCCGATCGATTTTACGAGTGATGTCATGAAGCCGAAATTTTTCGATTAACATATATTTGCCCCGACGCTACGGTCGGGATCCCCGACTTTCCCGACGTTGAGTCGGGATGCCGACTTAACACCGGCACCCTCAAAGCTAATAAATTTAGTAGTCGGGATTTTTATTTTTGATTTTAACCTCGACCTTTGTCCTAATAATTATAATTTATATTTAAAAAACGCCTTGATCAAAGCAAAAGCGTTACCAAATAAATTCAACTTAATTTTGAAATGGGAAATGCCGTCTTTATAGGCTTACAGCTCCCCTCCTTCGCTCAAGCGACGGAAAGGCAGGCTTTGGTTTTTGTTTTGCTTTGATTTTGATTTCTTGACTAGTGACTTTGAAAAGTACTTTTTTTGATGAAATAGTTCTTGGGGGTCTAGCCGCAAAAACCCGTTTTTGGGTCTTCTGCAGCAAGACTGCACTATCGCACCATATTACTAGCCTCTATTTACATGATAGCACATCTAACTTTTTTTGTCAATCATTTTAGGAAAATTTTATTTAATTTTAGATAAAAAATCCGGCGAAAAATATTTACTCCGGCTTTATTTAAATAAAAATAATTATCCACAACTCCCACTACCCTAAGAACTAACAGCTAACCCGCCTAAATTTTCCAGATTTTAAAATAAGAAAATTTTGGCGGGCTAAAAGCTATAAGCCACTAAAATTTAGTACTGCGAAATCATTTTCGGAATCTTAGTTTCCCTAAACTTATGGCCAATGATTTTATCAATATTATAAGTGCCTAATTTTGGCGCCTCAACGTAGCCTTGAATCGCGGCTTCGGCAAACCAACCGGAATTAATCCAGTCCAAAAGCCATTGATTAACATAACGGGGATCTTCCTGAGTGACGGCCGCGCCGATTGTTCGCAGCCACTTGCGATTAAATTCTTCTTGCGAGCCAATCGGCGGCGACATCACGATCGGTATGCCTAAAGCACAGTAAAAACTTAATTCCGACGGCTTGGTCCATAAAATATCAGTTTGGCGCAAGGCGGCATTAAACTTTTTAAAATAATCATCCCTTGTGTTAGAAAAAATAATTTTTACTCCCCGCTCAAGCTCATGACCCAAGCCGGCCTTTTTCGCGGCTAAACGGAAATAACGACTGACGCTGTTATGAATGCCCGCGACTAAAACCAAACGAATTTTTTTAGTCAAGATCTCGTTTCTCAAACTATTTAAAGCTTGCGCCCCAATTTCTTTTTGCGCCCCGGCGCCACCCACGGCAAAAGTTAAAGTCAATAAATGATTGCTAATTTTGGGCAACTGGCTAATGCCTAAATATTTTTTAATGATGCCGTGATACAAGGACCAGTACTTTTTTTTGGGGTCAAGGTTAACTAAACGCTGAACTAAATCTTTGTTCAACAAGTTTAATTTAAGATTACCGATGTTTTCTAACGGCAACGGGAAGCCGGTTAAAAAAATTCTTTTACCCTGCACGCCATAAAGCTTTAATCGTTCCACTACCCGGTAATTTGGGGCAAAATAATTAATGCGGCTGGCCGTCGGATTTTTTGGCGCCCAGGCCCGATTGATATCCGCATCCGTCGTCAAACAATAAATCTCACCCGGATAATTAAAAACTTCCGCCATAAAAGCCGGCACAAAAAAAGTAGTGATTAACGGCAATGGCTTTTTCGCCAGCTTATTAATTAAATCTTTGCCCCACTTCTTTTTTTCAATGAGTTCATAAATTTTTTTGACCTGAAAACTTAATTTTGACAAATCACGCCGGGGATAAAATTTTGGAATTTCCTGTAAACTATCATAAAGCTCCCAGACGGCTGGACCGATAATGGGAAATTTTTTAAAACGGGACACAAACTCATAAAACTTTTTCGCTTCCCGCCAGATCTTTCGGTCTGATGCCGAAATCCCCGGATAATTATTAGCCGAGATGATCTGATTTTTTTCGGCCAAAAATTTCAAAGGAAAAGCCGCTCGCTGATGGCCATAGCCCATGTCAACGGAAATTAACCAGGCCTTGACGTGGTTGTGGTTTGGTTTCATATAATTTCATTTTAGCAGAAAAAATAAGAGTTTGAAACTCTTGCTCATTTAAAATCAAACCGCTATAATTGATTTATGATTGAAGCGATTGTTAGTTTTTTGGTTTATTGGATTACTTATATCATCGGTTTGACCGGCTATGCGGGCATTTTTTTATTAATGCTTCTGGAAAGCGCCGGCGCGCCGATTCCTTCGGAAATCATTATGCCGTTTTCCGGGTTTTTAATTGTTTCCGGCAAGCTCAATTTCTGGCTCGTGGTTCTGATTGGCGCTTCGGCCAATTTAATCGGTTCAATTTTCGCCTACTTAGGCGGTGTTTGGGGCGGCCGACCAATGCTGGAAAAATGGGGCAAATACCTCTTAATTTCCCGCCGCGATTTGGATTTGGCGGATCGCTGGTTTAAAAAACACGGTGAATTAACCGTATTTTTCAGCCGGTTGGTGCCGCTCTTGCGGACTTTTATCTCTTTTCCGGCCGGCGTGGCAAAAATGAATTTTAAAAAATTCTGTATCTATACATTTTTAGGCGCCCTACTCTGGGTTTGGCTTTTTACTTGGCTGGGCGTGAAAATGGGTCAAAATTGGGAATTAATCAGAAAAAAAATTGAGGCCTTTGATTTTTTTATTTTAGCAATTGCCGTCTTAATTATTTTTTGGTACGCAAAAAAACATTTCAAAAAATCATAATAAAGCAGCAAGCCTTGAAAAACGTATGAAAAACGCAAGTGTTTTTTAGATTTTAAATCACTATTGCTGTTCTGTGAGACGAGGGGGCTTGGGAGCAACATTGAGACCCAAGGCGAGAGAAACTAAACTTAGATTGACGCAACGGGACGAATTGTTGCCCCCAATGGTTTTCTGCCACTTTTGCCACCAAAAGTGGCAGTATATTTTATTTCTTAATTAACCTATTCACCAAATAATTAACCACCGACAAAACAATGCCAAAAATAAAAGCGGTGACAAAACCATCAACCGAAAAACCCGGCACTAAGCCGCTGGCAATCAAAATCAAAATGGCATTAATCACTAAAGTAAAAAGCCCGAGGGTTAAAATATTAATCGGCAAAGTCAAAATCACTAGAACTGGCTTAATAATCATATTAACCAAAGCTAAAACTAAAGCGGCAACAAGCGCGGTACTAATATCAGCGACTTTAATGCCGGGCAAAATATTGGTGGCGAAAAAAATAACCACGGCAATCACGACTAATTTTATTAAAAATTTCATAGAATTTTTTAGTTAATAGTTAGCTCATTTCATTATACCAAAAAATCGCCCGACAATGAACAGCTGGCTAATGATAAATTAAATGCATAAAAACCGCCCCCGCCTTGACTCATATTCGGCGAGGCAGGCAAAGAGGCGGCTAGAGTTTTCTTGATGATAAAAGGAATAGCAAAAATTATTTTTTAGCTATACTTTTATTAAAACATTGTTTGCAGTATTGTAGTTTATTTTTCAATCTAACATCTTGAATAATCTCAAATAACGAATATGATTCTTTGCCACAGCTCTGGCAATACCTCGATTCGCCGGTTACAAATTTTCTGACTCCAAATTTCTTAGCCGTTCCAATTTTTTCCATATTATTTTTGGTTAAATTTGCCTCTTATAATCTTACTACTTTCTGGCTAAAAAGTCAATTTTATGCATAAAAGCTAAGAATGAATTTCTCGGCTTTTTCTTCTTATATGACAGTTCGAAGCCTCTCGGTTACTCGAACCAATCACTAGGCAACAGGGGAAGAAGGAATTGAACCCTCATCTCTGGTTTTGGAGACCAGCATACTACCGTTGTACTATTCCCCCACTAAGTCATCCGAACTTGATTCGGGATCTTATGATATATAAGAGATTCTGAAACAAGTTCAGAATGACAGTTGTCAGACTTATTTAGTTTCTTTGTGCATGGAATGCTTGCGGCAATGTTTGCAGAATTTTTTTAATTCCAGACGAGTTTTAAGAATTTTTTTATTTTTGTGGGAAAAATAATTTATCCTCTTGCAATTCGTACATTCAAATTTGATTAGATTATCTTGCGGCATAAGTTCTCCTTCGCTTCGCTCAGTCAAATTCAAAATTTAAAAATCAAAATTCAAAATGACTGGTTAAATAATAGTTAATTATTAAGTGTTACTAGTTAATTGTTCTTTAGTGGAGCCAGGGAGAGGATTTGTCCCGGTCGCCTTAGGCGACCGAGGATCCCGACTTCTTAATTATTTTAATAAATCAGTGCGTCGGGGAACCGGGAACCTACAGTTTATCCCGATTTTATAAAAATTTTACTGGAGCCGGAGGTCGGATTCGGACCGACGACTTATTTACCCCGCACCATTTGCCAACAAGCCAGGAGAGGGATTCGAACCCACGACCTACTGTTTACAAAACAGTTGCTCTACCGCTGAGCTATCCTGGCAAATGGTGCGGGGCTGGCGCAAAACAGTTACTCTACCACTGAGTTACTCCGGCTTACAGTTTCTCACTATACTCTTGAATCATTGAGAATCCCGATTCTGGCCTAAATTCAATTCGATGGTTAATTGTCAATAGTTAAATGTTAATTATTAAAAGTTGGGCCGGGAGGGATTCGAACCCCCGTAGGCAAAGCCAGCTGATTTACAGTCAGCCCTCGTTGACCGCTTGAGTACCGACCCAAGTAAACAACTATTAACTAATAACAATTGACAGTTAACCTTGTCTTAACTTTTTACTAAAGCCGCCTAATTGTTTAGCAATCTCTTCACATTCCAACATCATTTCATCAAAATTCTTTCTATTAATTAAATCGGCAGAATGCATTACGTCCAGACAAGCGACAACTTCACTAGCGGAACCAAGCGACAACTGAATGAAACGAAAAAATTCTTTATCGGATTGCCGAGCTGATCCTTCTACGATATTCAGGACTATTGACAGAGTGGCGCGCCTAAGTTGTTCTTTCAAGCTATAAACTCTCAAGTCTTGAGTCTGGTGTAAAACTAACTTATAGAAATCCCGGGCTTTAATATAGACTGGGAAGTCAAGAAAGCGAAAAGTTTCCGTAACGAAAAATTATTACTAAGCTGCGCTATGTTATTAATTGTTAATAGTTAAATGTTAACTGTTCGAAAGTGGAGCCCAAGCGCGGAATTGAACCGCGGACCTACTCCTTCATGTATACCTCTATTTCGTCTTCTTTAAACTTATAAGAGGATTAGACTGTATCTTAGACATATTTCACTAAAAATGAAACTTAGTCTCCCTTGTCAGTCGTTCGAGCGCGCTGTGGCACTACGGTCTGATCCATATTAGATTAGGATTTTAACCGTTATTCGGGATTCATTATCGAGTTTCCAAGACAATGGGCATCTTTAAATACCATGGAGTTGCTCTACCAGCTGAGCTACTTGGGCAAAAACTATTTAAACATATTGCTATAAATTTTTAATTTCTTTACATAAAATATCGCGTAATTTTTTATTATTATAATAAATTGTTAAGACACCGTGTTTAATTTTTCTTTTATAAGTACCCATACCTCTTTTAGGTGTAACGACAACGGCGTAATTAATTATTTATCCGGCAAATTTTCAATTTCACTTCTAATCTCGGCTAACTTCTGGTTTTCCGGATCCGCATTAGATAAGGCCAAAAAGATTTCTTGAGCCAAATTTTTATTCTTTAATATTATACAGATTTTCAGCAATAAGTCAAGAAATCTAGGATTATTCGGCTCAAGTTCAACCGCTTTTTGGATATTAGTCAAAGCGTAATTATTTTTATTCTCCAGCTGATAAACCCAGCCTAAATCGGCATAGCAATTGGCTAAACGATGCTTCTCAACATCCCCTTCCCGCCCATTAACAATTTTAACCAAAAGCTTGATTAAATAACGCAAAGTTTCTCTGGACTTCTTATATTCTTTCTTTTCCAGATAAATTCCCACCAAATATTGATAGGCATCAAGGTTTTTTAAATCAAGCTGTAAAATTTCAATACAAACAGTTTCCGCCGCCGCCAGATCTTTCTCATCTAAAAACTTTTTCACTTGTTCTAATTTTTCTTTAACTTGTTGCCGGACGTCAATTTCTTTTAATGGTTGAGGAGTTAAATTTTTCTTTTCTAATTCAAGAATTTTTTGATAAATTTCGTTTGCGCTTTTCGCCATCTGATTAATTAAGGGTTTAGTCAACTCAACCATCAATTGACGGAATTTTAAAAATTTTCGAGCCAAGCGCTCAGTTATAATCCGATTTTTAACCTGGCCTTCTTTTTCTGAAGGAATTGTTTCAATTCTAATCGCCGCTAAATTCGGCAATTTCTTAATGACAATTGCCAAAATAACAAGCAAACTCAAGATAATAATGGCTAAGGGAATGAAATAAATTAACATAATTTAAAACGATAAACTCTCCGAAAGTTTTGAGAGTTTTTCTAAAAATTATTAAATTTTATGAGCACTGCCCAAAATAGCGAGTTGCTCCTCAACTGTTTTTTGAACCGCGGCCATTGACGGGGCTAAAATCTTTCTTGGGTCATAAAATTCCTTAACCTGACTGACAGTTTTTCTTAAAGTTTTAGTAAAAGTAATACGTAGCGCCGTATCAATATTAACAATTCTAATCCCAGCACTAATGGCTTTTTTCAAAATCGCCGGATTAACGCCGGACGAACCGTGTAAAACTAAAGGAATTTTTGTTTCTTGGGCAATGGCACGAACACGGTTTAAATCAATCTTTTCTTTGCCCACATAAAAACCGTGCATTGTCCCCACCGAAACCGCTAAGGTGTCAATTTTAGTTTTCGCCACATATACCTTAACCTTTTTCGGATCAGTTAAGTAATCATTAGGATTTTTTGGCAGTTTAATTTTCGCCAAGCCTTCCTTGCCGTAAAGGCTGCCTAATTCTCCCTGAACCCAAGCGCCAAAATGATGAGCATAATTAACAATTTTTTTGGTCATCGCCACATTTTGCGCCAACGGCTTGTCAGAAGCGTCAATATGAACTGAACGAAATCCAGCCTTTAGACACGCTTTGATAATTTGAAAATTTTTGCCATGATCCAAATGAATGACCACCGGAATTTTCGCCCCCGAATTTTGAGCAAAAGTCTTGATTAAATTCGTGACTGGCAAAAGACCGACATAATTAATGGTCGCTTCCGACACCTGAATAATAATCGGGGAATTTTTAGCTAAAGCGGCCTCAATAATCGCCTTAGTCACTTCGAGATTAGAGGTATTAAAAGCGCCAAGGCCATAGCCTTCTGCCTGGGCTTTTCTGACAATTTCTTTAAGATGAACAAGCATAAAATATTTTAGGAATTCTTTACGATTTCAATAAATTCTTTAGCAACCAAACTCGCCGAACCGACTAAAACCCCGGCGCAATTATCAAGACCGGTAAATTTTGAAACGTTTTCGCTGTCTACGCTGCCGCCGTAAATGACGGAAAAATTATTTTTCACTAATTCTGATGGAAAAAAATCAAACAAGGTTTGCCAAATGACCTGATGGGCGCCACTGGCTTCCGCGGGACTGACGGCCTGACCAGAACCAATGACCCAAACCGGTTCATAAGCGATAATGACTTTCTGATTTTGTTTAACCACTGCTCCCTGAAGCGCTTTCGTTGTTTGCTGGATTAAAATATAGTCTTTGGCGCCTTCCTGCCGCTGTTCAAAGGTTTCACCCACGCAAATAATCGGCGTTAAGCCGACGCTTAGCGCCATTCTCACTTTTTGATGGACCATCTCATCGGTTTCGCCTAAATGCTGCCTTCTTTCGGAATGGCCTAAAATAACATACTGGCAACCAATTTCTGCTAAATGGCGGGCGGAAACTTCGCCGGTGAAAGCGCCCTCTACCTCCCAAAAACAATCTTGGGCACCAAGTTTTAAATGATTATTTTTTAAAATTTGCGCCACTTCAACTAAACTCACAAATGCAGGACAAATGACCACTTCTTTTTTACCAAAAATACCATGCTTTAACTCTAAAGCCAACTTTTTACTCTCCCCTATGCCAAGTTTCATTTTCCAATTAGCAATAATAATTGGCTTTTTTTCCGGCATAAATGTCTTTTTTAGAGGCAAATCCATTAAATTAGGGCTTTATTATTATACAACAATTGCTCAAAAATCCAAAGGTTCAAAATCTAAATGGCAAATGAATGCCAAAGACTAAATATTAAAAAAATAACGCCTATCTTTGATTTTTGAATTTTGGATTTAATTTGTTATTTGGATTTTGATATTTTACTTCTGCCATTCATAGTTTCTCTCTACCCAATCAACCACGCCCTTAATCTCCTGGCTCCGGTCACGAATTGACTCTGAACCTAAAAGAGTGACTAAAAAAACTGGCCCATTTTGCTTTTTGATTTTTGCCACTAAAGAGTAACCGGCCTCATCTAAATGACCAGTTTTCCCGCCTGAAATTTTATACTGACTTTGATTCAAAAAACTGGTAAGCAAGCTGTCAGTGTTAAACGCCTTAACCTGACGCTCACGATTTAAAACTTTAAATTCTAGCGTTGGGCTAGTGACAGCTTCAATAATTTCTGACTGACTAAAAACAACTCTAATTAATTTAATTAAATCAGTCACGCTGGAAACATTCTCCGGACTAATGCCGCTTGGTTCTAAAAAATAACTTTCCTTCAGACCAAGCTCTTGGGCTTTTTGATTCATCTTTTGATTAAAATTATCTAAACCGGTTTGCCGCACTAAAGCAATGGCGGCTTCATTGGCCGACGCCACCAGCATTAAATTAAATAAGTCTTTGACTTTTACTCTTTCGCCAGGCAAAAGATAAACCATGCCGCCCGGCCGTTGGTCTGAATCCAAAATTTCAATTTCCATCTTCCAATCTGGCTTGGTGTCCAAAAAAACCAAAGCCGTCATTAATTTGGTGATGCTGGCAATCGGTAAAACTTGATTGGGATTTTTCTGATACAAAACCGTTCCGGTTTTTTCATCAACCACCAAAATACTTTTAGCTGTGGTTTTTAGACCTAGACTTTGATTGATAATTTTTTGGGGTGCCTCATTGACTGGCGCCAAAGATTTTAGCGGAAAGTTAATTTGATTTTGCCAAAAAAAATTCAAGCCGCTTGGGAAAAGCAGGCTGGCGAGAATAAGGCTGGTGATAAAGTTGAACATAAATAAAGTCAAAAATCAAAAGGTAAAAGTCAAAAGTACAAGTTAAAAGTTAAAATTTTATTACTTTTGAATTTTGGATTGCATTTTTGACTTTTGAATTTTGACTTTTTACTTAGCTTTTATTACTTATCCCTCTCTTTTTCTTAGTTAAGAATCTTTTCCAAACTCTCGTTGGAATTTAGTTTCTCGTAATCTGGCAGTTCTGATTGTTCGTTAATGCCTAAAAATTTCAAAAAATCAAAAGTAATATTATAAACCATTTGCATTTTCTTTTTATCTTCAGCGCTTTCAACCAAGCCGCGAATTAAAAGGTGACGCAAAATAATGGCACAATTGACGCCGCGGATCTGCTCAATTTCCGCGCGGCTAACTGGCCCACGGTAAGCAATTATAGTCAAAGTTTCCAGCGCCGGGCGAGTTAATTCCCCGGTGGTTTCCTCTTTAATAAAATCTTTAACAATTTTGGCGTTATCAGCCGTTGTCACCATTTGAATTTGCTCACCGATTTTTTGGATTTGCACTCCCCTTTCTTTCTGATTATATTCGCTGATTAATTCTTTAATCGCTTCTTCCGCTTTTTCTTTTTCTACACCAGTTAAACTAACCAGCCGCTTAATTGATAACGGCTGATTAGAAATAAAAAGAAGGCTTTCAATTTTCGCTTTCAGGCTCGGCATAAGAAAATTATACAGGAAATTTAATGATTTTTAAATAATAAAAACAAATCAAATTTTGGGTGAAGCTTGACAAAAATAATGAAATATGCTATACTTAAAACGTAATTTGAAATGGATAAATTACTCCTCAAATCAGCAAAAATCGCTCTTTGAATTATCTTTTAGCCCTATTGGCTAAAAGTTCAAATATATAATGGCTAGAATTTAAAGTTGGGAAAACATTGAAGGGAGTTGAGATGATAATCTGGTTGGTAACCCATGGCGAAAAGGAAGATGGGCCGGATCCAAAAATGACGATAGAAGGGTTCAAGCGCGTCCAGTCCCTTCGGGATCAGCTTAATCAACGTTTACCAGCGACCGGACCTGCCCAGGTTCATATCGGTACAGGACGCAGGCAATTTGATGTCGCCAGAGCCCTTGATCTAAAAAAAGGCACGCCATTTTTCTCGGCGCTGTGGGGAGAGGGAGTAACAGAAATCAAGATAAAAGGTAAATCAATGATTCTGCTTACAGATGGCCGAATCATCGAGTTTGACCAGTACCTAAGCCCGAAACATATGCGAGGGGCGATCCGAGAAGCAATTGTTAATCTGCCGACGCAGACTGTCATCTGTTCAGGCAGACCGGTCCTTGTTCGATTGGGAATGGCCCTGAAAGAGTGCCAAAGCGCCGCTCTCTACGCCATTCATTTTGAGCTCGGACGCCCTGACTCAATAAAAATTGAATTGGTTTCCGCCGGGATTGACCTCGGTGACGGTAAGGGCGCTACCGTCTAAGTCAAGCCTACAAAAACATTCAGGCACCAGACAGCAATTTAGATCTGGTGCCTTTTTTTATCATTTTATTGTGCAGTCCGCCGAATACCCCGTCCCGACGTGACATCGGGGGGATGAGGCGGAGTTAAAGATTAGATGGTGAGTGAGCCGTTTGTAGAGCGAAAGCGGAACAAACGGCGAACGAACACTTATCACAAGAGGATTCCAAAGGAGGATACTCCTTTGGTCGGCGGGCAGGGTCTAAAACCCCGCCCGCCGAAACATTATTTATTATTTCATTCTTCTGATAATCCCCTGCTGGGCATCAACATTAATAAGATCGCCGTCACGCAGAACCTGGCTTGCAATTTTCGTGTCCACAATGCAGGGAATCTTAAACTCCCGTGCGCTGATTGCCGCGTGACTGTTGATACCGCCGATATCAGTGACAATGGCTTTAATTTTTTTTAAATAAGGAATATATTCAATAATTGTCCTAGGGGTGACTAAAATCTTATCTCTCACGTCCTTTTTAAAATCAGTTAATTTTTTTATAATCACGACTTTGCCGGTAACTTCACCGGAATAAGCAACCAATCCTTTAATTTCTTTGACTTTTTTATCAATCGCAATTTTCCTAAATTTTTCTTTGGCTAGAAAAGCTTTAGCCGCTAAGCCAGTATAAATAGAAATTTTATTTTTATCTGACAAAGAAACAAAAAATTTTTTACGCCTCTTGATTTCTCCCACACTTAAAATTCTACCGGAAAATAATTCCGCTAAAAGGCAGTAATCCGGCTCTTTAAAATCCTTATATTTTTTGATTAGGTAAGGATAAATCTTATTATATTGATTATAGCCAATTTTCGCCAAGTGCTCACGCAATTTTCCGTTTTCTTCCAGTAACCTCTCAAAATATTTTTTATTTTTTGTTGTTTTTTGGAATTTTTCGGTTAGAATTCTTTCAGTATAATAAGTATAAAGCAAAATCGGGCAGAGTTCTTGCCAAATTTTAATTAATTTTTTAACCGGATCTATTTCCTTATTTTTATAATTTCCAATGAATTTTCTGAAATCAAAAAAAATTTTTTCTAACTTATTTTTTTCTAAATATTCTTTAGCTAATAAAAAATTCCTTTTATCATCACTTTCCTTAACATAAGTAAAATTAATATCTTTTCGGCCAATAACTAAAAACTCACTAACTTTCATCTCCGAGACTGAATCAATATATAAATAACAAAACTTAATAAATTCTCTTTTTAAAATTGAGGTTGGACTTTCGGCAAAAAAATGCCATTTTTTACTTTCAAAGCGCAGCATATTTTTATAATTTTCTAATATCTTTTAGAATCTTAAATCCGCTCTATTTCAATATCCTCAAAAATCTTGCTTTGCTTCACCACAATTAATTTCTGTTTCATTAATTCCAGTAAAGCCAAAAAACTGACAATGACTTCAGTCCTGTCTTTGGCTTCTTTCAAAATTTCGGAAAAATTGGCAGTGGCTTGTCTGAAAATCCGCTCCCGAATTTGGGCAATTTTTTCCTGAATATTAATCGTCTTTCTCACCACTTCAGTGGGCAGATTAAGAATTGGGCTTAGACTATTAATAATTTCCGTAAAGACACCGCGCAATTTATCTTTGGTCAATTTCAGCGGCGGGGCAAAGCCAATGGGTCCATTGATTAAAAGTTTTTCTCGGGCAAAACTCCAGCGCTTTTGGCTAATCATTTTTTGAATTACTTTCATCGCCTCCAAATATTCTTTATAAATTTTTAATTGCCTCGTTAATTCCTCGCCCTCATCTTCTTCTCCCCAATCCAAAAACGGCAAAAGCGCCCGCGATTTTATCAAAAGCAAACGCGCCGCGACCACTAAAAAATCAGCCAATTCGTCGGCTGAAATTTGATCCGCCTGCTTTTGATTTAAAGCCTGAATATATTGCTCAGTGACTTGGGCTAAAGAGACTTCAGTAATTTGAAGTTTTTGTTCTTCAATTAATTGCAAGAGTAAGTCCAATGGTCCTTCAAATTGGTCAACTTTGATTTTAAACATAATAAACTCTAATTTTGAAATTCTAATTTAGATTCAATATTAAAATATTTAAATATTAAAAATTGAATCAAAATTAAAAATTAAAAATTCAAAATTATCTTCTCTTCTTTTTACGACTGCCTTTCTTTGTTTTAGTTGATTTCTTTCTTAATATAGTCGGTTTAACTTGCAGCTTATATCCCCCGCTTTTAGCAAAATTGGCTAGCTTAGCCTGCTCCATTTCAATAAAATCTTTAACTTTCATCCGCACCGAATCAGTGAAACTGCCGGCCGAAATAATAATATCTTTGGTTTTAAGCAAACTTTTATCAACCCAAACTTCAATTTGATGCAGGCCGCCAAAGGCCGTCATTGTCCCCGGCTTAACCCGAAAAACCTTTAACATTATTTTTTCGTTTGGAATTGAAACTTTTTTGACCTTTAAAGCGCTTTTTAATTTGCCTAAATCAAGACGCATATGGGCCGGCACCACCGCAATAACATAAGCTTTATCCGCCGCGATCAAAAGACTTTTAGCAATGTCTTTTAATTCTTGGCGTAAAGTCTGGGCCGCATCGTAAGCCGTATAAACAGTTTTATGGGCGAGCGTGTCGTAGCGCGCCATTTTTTTATCCAAGTAAGTTTTGACGTGTTTGGGGATAGGCATAAATTTTACATTAATTTTGAATTTTTAATTTTTAATTTTGATTCAATTTTTAATAATTCAATATTCGAATTTGATTCAAAATTCTAATTTCAAAATTATTTATTTTTTTTAAAAGGCAATTTCTGTTGCACCCCCAATAATCCCCTGGCAACCTTTTTTCCCTTAGCCGTCAATTTCACTTGGTTGATAAACCACTTTTGCGCCGTTTCTTCGCCAAAACCAACAATTAATTCTTTTTTAATTAACCGCTCAACGCTTTTAGTAATGATGTTAATAATGTCTTTTGACTTTGGCGGCTTGACCGACTGACGATAAAAATCGTGCAGGACTTTTTTTGAAATAATTTTGTCTTTTGCCTGCAAACATTGTTTTAAAATATATTTCTGCAGGGCGGATAGTTTCATAAGCATAATGCGAATTACAAATTTATGCTAATCTACGAATACGCTGAATATATTCGTATTATTTGCATATCATTCGTAGATTTGCATTATAATAATTTAAACTTATTAATCTCCAAACTAAACTTATAACCCAAATAATTTGCGGCTAACCGGCAAAAAGTCATGCGCTCGGTAAAAATCTCAAAATATTCCAAGGGGGCAGAAAATTTCGTGTCTAACTTTAAACGCAAAATAATAAATTTACTTTTAGGATCAACGATTAAATCATTGTCTATAATGGCATAATTAACGCGGTCATGAATGTCTTTCTTAAAATTAGTGCCCCTGACGTTTTTGACTCGCGAACGGTGGACATCAGATTTATCCGCTAAAATTAAAACCGCCGTCACTTTATTAACAATTTTCAAATCGTCTTTGTCATGGCTGACAATCGCTTGAGCAATTGTGGAAACATCATTAGGATTATCAGCCTCATTTAAAAAAACTTGGCTAAAAAGCAAAGCCGCCCAATAATGATGCTGTTCCCGACCTAAAAAATTGCCCATATCGTGGCAGTAAGCAGCTATCCCGGCTAATTCCTGTTCATGAGCATTCATCCCAATTTTTTTTGAAATACTTTTCGCCCGATCAGAAGCAATGTTGACATGGCGAAAACCGTGATCAGTAAAACCCAAAGAATCTAAATAAATTTCGGTTTGGTGGATAAACTCTTTAATTTTTGAATTTTTTTTAACAATGTCTAAAGCTAATTTCATAGGTTAGGAGTTAGCTCGCTAGAGGCGAGTCTGCCTACGGTGGAGAATTAGGCAGTCGGATTTTAATCTTTCTTTTTAGAGATCCGCCATTCGCTGTTTTTGTCCGAAAACCACCAGTTATCTGACGGGGTTTTAATAATAATTTCGGCTAGTTTTTGGGCCGCCTCGGTTTGGAGGCGTTTGATGACTGACGGAATCCAACTCTCGGCTCGGCTGTTGCCGGTATCAACTTGTTCTTTTAATGACATAATCCATTCCAACTGATCCGCGTCTTTAGCGAGTTTGGCCTCCAAGGTTTCTTTGGCATTATATTCGTTAACGATGGCAATCAGTTCTTCACCGAAAGGCAAAGTCTTTGACAAATCAGACAAGGCTTGGCTTTCATCCGCTTTCGCGTATTTTTGATGAACATAATTTAAGTCTGAAGTTCTGGCTTCAGCCAAATCATGAAAAAGACACATTTTTATGACTTTCACCTGGCTGGCCTGCGGCGCCATCGTTGATAAAACATAGCCAATAAAAATTACCCGATGAATATGTTCCGCCACGCTTTGATTGCCGCTGCCTAAAAAGTAAAAACCGCTGCGCGGCGTTTTAGCCAGAATCCCAACTTCAAACAAAAAATTAACAATTGATGCTAAATCCTTCATTGATTTGCCAAGCCCCGTTAGAAGTCCGATGCGCTTGCGCATCGGCAGTCGCCTAAGGCGACTTACTTCTAACGGGGTAAATCTTCTTTTTTGATTTCAATGTGAGCTTCTTTTAATTGCTCTTCATTAATTAAAGACGGAGCCTCCATCATTAAATCCCGATTATCTCCAGTTTTTGAGAAAGGAATAACCTCGCGGATATTTGGTTCATTCTGCAAAATGGCCACAATTCGGTCAAGGCCGCCAGCAATACCGCCATGGGGCGGCGCGCCAAATTCAAAAGCATTAAGCATATGGCCAAAGCGCCGCCCAATTTCCTCTTCGGTCAAACCCAAAATATCAAAAACTTTTTTTTGAATGTCGCGCTGATGGATTCTGATTGAACCGCCAAAAATCTCAAAGCCGTTTAAAGCCAAATCATAAGCATAGGCCCGCCATTTCAAGGGGTCATGCGGATATTTTTTCATATCCTTGGGGTTGGGCGTGGTAAAGGGATGATGAACCGCCACCAGCTTTTTTTCGGTTTCTGAATTTTCAAACATTGGGATATCAACGATCCAACAAAAAGCCAACTCCTCCGGGTTATTTTTATCAACCCGCAAGTCCGGCTTATCGGTCTGGTACTTTACCATTGACTCTTGATAAGTCAGCTGGGGAAAAGGCATCTGGCTAATTTTTTTGTTCGGATAAAGTTTCTCAACCAACTTAATCATCAACTTTTCCACTAAAGAAAAAATATCTTTGGGGTTAACAAAGCTCATTTCCACATCAATTTGGGTAAATTCCGCCTGGCGATCCCCTCTTTGGTCTTCATCCCGAAAGCATCTCGCAATCTGAAAATATTTCTCCAAGCCGGCGACTATTAATAATTGCTTGAACTGCTGGGGCGATTGGGGCAAGACGTAAAATTTCCCCGGCCAAAGCCGCGCCGGCACGATAAATTCGCGCGCCCCTTCCGGCGTGCCTTTGGTTAAAATCGGCGTTTCAATTTCCAAAAAACCAAGTTTGTCAAAATAGTCTCGGACAAATTTAATAATTTTATGGCGCATCACTAAATTGTTTTTCGGCCGGCTACGGCGCAAATCCAAATAACGATACTTCATCCGAATCTCTTCGCCCGGCTCCTGGATGCTTTCAATCTCAAATGGCGGTGTTTTCGCCGGATTTAAAATTTCTAATTTTTCTGCTGATAACTCAATCGTGCCCGTACTGATTTTAGGATTAATTAAATTAGCCGGCCGCTCTTTAACCACACCGCTGATCATAATGACATATTCGGAACGCAAAGTACCAGCTAGCTGATGGGTTTTTTCTTGGTCTGGGCTAAAAACGACTTGCAAAAGCCCTGACCGGTCGCGCAAGTCAATAAAGATTAATTTACCATGATCCCGCCGGGCATGGACCCAGCCAGAAACTGTCACTTTTTTACCTACTTTTTTGACGACTTGATTAATAGCAATTCGCTTCATAATCCTAAAAATTAAATAATTTTAATGTCTATATTATATAATCTTTCTAATAATTTGAAAAGGGGTTGACAAATTCTAAATTCTACGGTAAGATAAAAATCTCAAATTGGAGTTCTTTTTAGTTTACCGAAAGGAGGGAAATCAGTGAACGCTCAAGTAGAAGAGGCCACTGGAGCTGCCGAAAATCGAGTGCATCGACTTTTTGAAGCAGCGGAAAGGAACGGCGGACCCTATGAAATCTGCGAACAAGAAACGTTCCAAGCGCTGCTACGGGAAGAAGGATGCAAGATTGGTACCATTGTCAATATCCCTCACGGGGATAAGGGATACAAGACCCAATGTTCTTCCAAACCAAATGGGTCTTCTCTTCACTTCTTTATTTTCACGCCAGAACCAGTTGACTGGCAGTGAAAAAAGAAGCAAATCACCACCAACGGAGGCTGGGTCACAAAGACTTTTCAGCCTCCATTTTATTTATAACAAAATTAAAAAAAGGCCGATTTTGTGATATCAAAAAAAACAACAAATAAAAAACCGTAACGGATAACCGCTACGGTCGAACTTTACCTAAAAACCAATCAAAGAACCAAAAGTATGCCGCACCACTCGTTCGGCATGGTATTGATGCTGACAAAAAGCGCATTCCAGCCAGACAGTTGAACCAGCTTGACCGTTAACCCAAAAAAACGTCTTGGCTAATGGCTCGGTTTCAGAGTTAGTAATACAATGTATATTAGGGCATTTGAAAATCTCATCAACTGCCCTTGGCAGTGAAGGACAGATTTTAAGATAGCCATCCCTGCCCTCTGCTTCCAACTCCGGATAAGCCAGACTTAATCTAATCTCCGGTGAAACCAAAATCCAGATACCAGCCAATTGAGGCAAAACGCGAAGATTGGGATACCATAACTCACCTTTTGTCCCCAAAGTTTCTGAACGGAACTCCTCGCCAATTAAACGCCTATGGCCTTTACTCCAGCCGAATTGATCATTAATCGTTCTAACCACCCCGACAAGTTCTGGCCGAACGGCATTAATCACCACCCCATTTCGAAGAATCATTGAGACCGCTTCCGTGTCAGCGGCATACCGAGTTTCTAATTCAGCATGCTTATTTGCCAACTTCATGGTTTTAATAATGTTTTGACCAGGCACGAACTCAACAGGCGGAATATTCAAAAGCGTTGCCTCTGAATGAAAGCGGTTATTGTAACAACGCCAAATAACTTCCTGACGAATATACCGGCCCATCGATGACTGCATCTTAGCAATCACCTTAGGGTGATTTCTTAGTTCAGCTGGTATGGTTGGTGTCATTTCGTCATATGGCTTAGCATCCATCACTTCACCACCAAAATTGTCCAAAAAATCTTGGGACAGCCTGTAAGGGGCAATAATCCGCCGCACCTCATCGGCTTGTTCCTGAATATGTTTAGGCAATCGCTCAACCTGAACACGAATGAAGTAAGCAATGTTTGCCTTGATCGCATCATTTAAATCAGAGCTAATTTGAGCGCGTTCGCCTAAAAAGTCAAGACACCACTGCTCAACTTGAAAATCAACGGGTTTGCTTGGCGCAATGAAGATAAATTTGATGTCAAACCACCGCCCCGCATTAATCCAAGTATGGGTGACTCGGCTTTCATGCAAACCGCCAATAAAAGCAACTGTCAGATTGTCTAATGCCTCGGTGATAATTTTGTCCAAAAAATCATCAGCATCGCCTCGGGCAAAGACCTCTTCTAAAATCCGGATTGTTTCCGAATTTTTCCAACGAATTGTTAACCGGCGGCAGACAATGGTCATCACGTCCAACATAAATTGAGTTGGGTGTTCGCGCGTCCCCTCGCCACAACTGATAAAAGAAAGTTCTCTACTTACCCATTGATAGTCGTTAACGGTTTCTAAGACTCTGGCTAAGTGCAGCATCAAGCCTTCAACGCCAAAACGACCGGCAATAACATGAACGCCGTGCTCTTGCATGGTTTCAACAGTTTCCCAGTAAGACTCACCCTTTTTTAAGGAAAGAGAACTGGGATCAATATATCTGACCCGAAAGCCAATGTCTTCACCAGCCGCGCCAGTCGACAAAATCGTACGCGAACTGTTTTCACCGCCGAACACGTCCAGGCCGGGCTTCTGCCCGTTGGGCAGTAAACCAACCTTTAATTCAGGTCGAACTGGCTCATTTTTCAAATCGGCGAGAAGGCGGCGTAATCCACCTCTGACATAATCACAAACTTCTTGGCGTGCCGCTTCTCGTTCTGGCCCTAAGTACCTAACTCCCAACAAATGCTTTCTCATCTCTACTGCTCCTCTTTTCCTAATTTCCGCATATTATCTAGGCACAAAAAAATAACGGCCTTTTGCCGTTTTTTCACAGGTTGTCAAAGAAACAACCCCCTTCAACAGATATTAGCATTCCTGATAAATTAAGTCAAGGATAATTTTGCCATTAATTTTTCTGACCCCAATTCTGATTCCAGATGATATTTTAAAAAATTGGCTAACTTAGCGGCATGCTGACTAATCTCGGCTGAAGGCGTAAATCCTAACAGAGAAAGAAGTTTTATCGTAAAGGCTTGTTTCACCATCTGCCACTCCGCCCAATTAAACTGGTTAATATCTAAAACGTTGAAATATTTAACGAGGAGAAAAAAAATCTTTTCATCCCTAAGACCAATTTTAGTTAACCGATCAATAATTTCTAAAGCAAAGCTGGCTAAAACAATTTTTTTCAAATCATGACCAATTTTCAAAAAATTTCTTTGAATTTGGGCCGCGGCGATATGGTCGTAATTTCTCCCAGAGGCAATCATCAAATCAATCACCGCCAAACTCTTGAGTTGGCTATTAAGCTTACTTTGAATTTTTTTTGTCCCTCGGCCCAAAGCTAAAATTTTTCCTTTTTTTTGAGTGTAAATCGTAAAAATCTGATCGGCTTCACCGCGATCAATTTGTTTTAAGATGATGCCCGGGGTTTGGTAAGTCATAAAAATTTAAAATGTAAAAATCAAAATTTAAAATGACAATATAAAATGTTAAAATTGAAAAGTTGCCAAAGGCAAATACCTAAATTTTACATTTTTATTTTTACATTTTTCATTTTATCTAAGTGACTCTGTAGTATCAGCATTGCCGCCACGGCGTCATCCGGCCCCTTTTTTACCAAATCTCTACGCAAACCATTGGCTAATTTAGTACTTAAACGCTCGTCTTCTAATTCAACTGGTAAATCAAGATTTTTTTTCAGCCAATTAACAAAATTTAAAACTTCTTTCATCTGCTGATTTTGCAAATCAACTTGCCGCCAAAAAATTTTTTTACTGCCGTTTTGCATGCTTACCGGCACGCCAACAATAATTTTTTCAATTTGATTTTGTTGGCAAATTAACTCAAGCCGCGCTTTAATTTGACTTTGATTTTGACCAATCAAAACTTCGAGAGGTAAAGCTAATCTATGGCCTTCGTCAGAAACCGCCAAACCAATTTTTTTCCTCCCGTAATCGATACCCAAAATTGACATAATTAAATTTTTAATTTTTAAATTCGAATTTTGATTCAATTTTGAATAACCCAATTTTGAAACATTAAGATATTAAGATATTGAATCGAAATTAAAAATTCTAAATTCAAATTTTAATCCCTTTAATTAATAAATAAAAACTAAACAATTCAAATTTTAGTCAGTATCTCACAACCATTTTCTGTTACGACAATAGTGTGTTCAAAATGCGCACATAAACTCCCATCAGCCGTAACAATAGTTAGACCATCAGCCAAAGTTTTCACGTCTGATTCACCAATATTAATCATTGGTTCAATCGCCAAAACCATGCCCTCTTTTAATTCAATTACTGGTTGAGACGGCTGATAAAAATTAGGAATCCGCGGCTCTTCATGAACCGCATAGCCAACGCCATGACCGACTAATTGGCGCACCACGGAAAAACCTTGACTTTCCACATAATCCTGAATGGCTTTGCCAATATCTGACAAAATATTTCCGGGTTTTACTTGACTAATACCAATCATTAAGGATTTCTGCGTGACCTTAATTAGTTTTCTGGCGATCGCCGAAATTTGGCCAATCGGAATCGTCACCGCCAAATCAGTGTAGAATCCGTCTTGAGCCGGATATTTCATCCCAATATCAAGGCTTAAAATATCGCCTTTTTTCAATTGATAATTACTGGCTGGTGTGTGAACCAACTGTTCATTGACCGAAGCGCAAATAGTGGTGGGAAAAGATTGATCGGCCTCGTGATCCCGATGATTTTTAAAGGCCGGCGCGCCGCCTGCCTCTAAAATTAATTTTTCGGCTAATTGATCGAGGGCAATGGTTTTGCTGCCCGGTTTTACCGCCTTAATTAATTGTTCTAAAATTAAAGCCAGTTTTTTGCCGCCTTCAGCTAAAATTTTTATCTCTTCTGGTTTTTTTATGGTAATCATAAAATAATTCAAAAGTCAAAAGTCAAAAGTCAAAATTTAGGAATTCGCCTTCGGCGAATAATTTTAAATTATAAATCTTAATTATATAAAATAATCCCAATTAGCGATTTGCGATTAGCGATTAGCTATTTTGGTGGATAATTTTTTCAATCTGCTGATAAACTTCTTCAATAGATTTTGATCCGTCAATATGGTATAAAATTCCGTCTTTGAGGTAAGCGGCGAAAATTGGTTCAGTTTCTTGATGATAAATTGCTAAACGCTTTTTAATCGCTTCAAGTTGGTCATCATCTCGTTTAAATAAGGCATGACCGCAACGGTCACAAACGCCTGTCTTTTTGGGTGGGTTAAAATCTAAATGATAGCTTAAGCCGCACTTACAAGCCAAACGACCGCCCAAACGTCTGATGGCCTCCTGATCGATTAATTCAATAACAATGACAAAATCAATTTTTGTTAATTGATACAAAAAATCAAACTGAACCTGATCTCTCGGATAACCATCTAAAACAAAACCAACCGCGCAATCCGGTTGGTCAATCCGATTTTTGACAATTTCGTTCGTTAAATCATCAGACACAAGTTTACCCGCATTAATATAAACGCCAATTTTCTTGCCTAATTCAGTCTGATTTTTAAGATGGTAACGAAAAATATCACCAGTTGAAATATAAGGTAAGTGATGTCGGCGCGCAATTAATTCTGCTTGGGTACCCTTGCCTGAACCTTGAGGACCAAAAATAATAATTCTCATAACCAATAAAGTAAAGTTAAAAAGCAATGCCGCAAAAACTTTTAACTTTACCCCCTTATTGACTTTAACAAACTTTCTTTATCAACTTCCGAAATTTCCCCTTTTGCCCTAAGCTCTTTCACGACTCTCTTAATTTCCTCCTCACTCACGCCACCATCGTCAAGTTCCTTAATCAAAACCGTTAAAATCGTCTATCGTTGCCGAAAATCAAGACTTGGCAATTGAAATAAAACGTCTTTGATTTGCTGACTGGTCTTAAAAATTTTTTTTGAAGAAAAAAATCCCATATTCCCTCCGGTCGCTGAAGCGACCTCGGTTAAATTTAAACCCGCCTGCCACCCGCCTTTAATTATTCTTTAAAATTAAAATTGTTTAGCTAGATTTAATTCTATCTCTAATAAATCTCTTTCAGCAGTTATTGGCGGGCAGGTCTCAAAAATAAAAATTATGGAGTCCCGGTCGCCTTCGGCGACCGAAAACGGAATAATTACCTAAATTTTGATTTTTGACTTTTGAATTTTAACTTTTTAAAGTCCTTCATAGTCGCGCATGGTTAATTGCGACTCAATTTTTTTATAAGTTTCAATGACCACTGAAACCACAATTAAAAGGCTGGTGCCGCCAACGGCTAAAGTTGTAATCCCGGTGAAGCTCCTTAAAGCCAAAGGCAAAACCGAAATAATCCCTAAAAATAAAGCCCCGGCTAAAATAATACGATTAGTCGTATTTTTAAGATAATCAACGGTTTGGTGGCCGGGCCGAATCCCCGGGATAAAGCCGCCCTGTTTTTGCAAATTTTCCGCAATTTGATCCGGATGAAAAATAACTTCCGTGTAAAAATAAGTAAAAGCAAAAACCAAAAGAAAATATAAAACACCGTAAAATATCTGATTTTGAAATAAAGCAATAGTTTTTTCCGCTAAGCTGACTAAAATTTGAGTTTTTGCCGTCAAAAAGAATTGAGCGATCATTGGCGGAAATAAAATAATAGAAATAGCAAAAATAATTGGAATCACTCCGGCCATGTTTACCCGCAATGGCAAATGAGTATTGACCCCGCCGTACATTTTCATCCCCCGCACTCGTTTAGCATAAGAAACGGGTACATTGCGCTGACCTTCAGTAATAATCACCACCCCCACAATAGTCAAAATGGCGATAAAAACAAAAAGCAAAAGATTAATTAATTGAGTATTATCAAAAACTAAGAAAGTTTGCTGTAGCGCTTGAGGCAATCCAGAAACGATGCCAGCAAAAATCAAAAGCGAGATGCCGTTACCGACATGTTTTTCGGAAATTAATTCACCAAGCCACATCAAAAAAATCGTTCCGGCCGTTGAAGTTACAATAATCATTAACAGCCGCCAAGGAGTTAAATCAAGAAAAATTTGAGCCGATGACTGACGGAGTAAAGCAACCAAACCATAGCCTTGCATCGCGGCCAAAGGGATAGTCAGCATTCTGGTCCACTGATTAATCCGGCGTTGACCAGCTTCACCTTCTTTAGAAATCTCTTCTAGGCGCGGGATAATCATAATCAAAAGTTGAAAAATAATTGATGCGGTAATATAAGGCGCCACGCCCATCGCCACAATGGAAAAATTTTCCATACCGCCGCCAGACAAAATATTCATAATGCCCAAAAGCTGGTTAGCGGAAAAAAAATCCTTTAAGGCCTTAGCGTCAATACCCGGAATCGGAATATGGGCGGCGATACGAAAAATTGCCAGCATCGCGGCAACAAAAACAATACTCTGTCGTAAATCTTTAATTTTCCAAATTTGAACTAATTTTTTCCACCACATAAGTCAGAAAGTAAGAGCTTAAGAAAGTAAAAGCTTAAGAGAGTAAGAAAGATTATTTCTTATTTCTTAATAACTTATTACTTACCAACTGGGCTTGGCCACCTACTTCCATTATAGCCTTTTTTGCCGATTCTGAAAAAGCATTAGCCAAAACATTTAACTTTTTCGTTAATTTACCTTGACCGAGGATCTTAATCCCATTTTTTATTTCCAGAGTGAGACCTTTGGCAATAATTTTTGCTGGATTAACAATTTCGTTAGCAGAAAAATTTTTCTCTAACTGATCCAAATTAATAATCACAAATTTACCTTTTTGGCTTTTAAACCCACCGATTTTCGGCTTATTTTTCAAAAGTTGCTTTAAGCCTCTTAGCTTCAATCCCTTCTTACCACCTGAACGAGCCCGCTGTCCCTTTAAGCCGCGCCCGCTATAAGTGCCATGACCAGAGGCATTACCTCGGCCCACTCGCTTGCGTTTCTTTTTGGCGCCAAAATTAATTTTTAAATTATCTAAAGTTAATTCCACCATAAAAATAATTAACCATTAATATTATCATTAATATTATCATTCTTTTTTTCTAATTTTTCTAATGATTTTTTTGGTTCAACTCGCTTCAGCATCTTTAGAGCATTAATTGTTGCCCAAACATTGTTGATTTTATTTTGGGAACCTAGAATTTTAGCCACGATGTTAGAAATGCCGGACAGATCTAAAACCGCCCGGACGGCACCACCGGCAATAATACCAGTTCCTTTCGGTGCTGGTTTAATTAAAATTTTTGCCGCGCCAAATTTTACATCAACCCGATGAGGAATCGTCTCATTAATAATCGGAACATTAATCAAATTTTTTCTCGCTTTAGTCGCGGCTTTTCTCACAGCTAAAGTCACGTCAGCCCCTTTAGCCACCGCGGCGCCCACTCGGCCCGCCCGATCACCAACGACAACGCAAGTCCGAAAGCGCATTCTTTTGCCACCAGCCATAACTCGCGTCACCCGAGCAATATCAATAATCGCTTGGTCAAAATCTTTATCTTTTTCAAAACCTTTACCCATTTTTCCTGAAGTCGCTTTATTATTTTTTTTAGTCGTATTGACCATAACAATTAATATTTATTATGATTGAAAATTAAAATTTAAGGCCGCCAGCCCGAGCGCCATCGGCCACAGCCTGGACTCGACCATGATATTGATAACTACTTTTATCAAAAACTACCTGAATAACTCCTAACTTTTGCGCTTTTTGAGCAATTAATTTTCCCGTCTCTAAAGCCTTTTGACTTTTAGTCATTTTTTGATTATTAATTTCTTGGTCAGAGGCCGCCACCAAAGTCACCCCCAACTGATCATCAATTAGCTGGACATACAAGTGATTAAGACTACGAAAAACATTTAAACGCGGACATTTAGCTGTACCAAAAATTTTTGCTCGCGTGCGAATCTTCCGTCTTAACCTTTTTTCCTGTTTAATTTTTTGATGCCGTGTCATAAATTTACTATTAAGCAGTGTCTTTCATGGCGGTTTTACCAGCTTTACGACGAATAATTTCCGTACTATATTTAATGCCTTTACCTTTATAAGGTTCTGGTTTACGTAAAGCCCTAATCTCAGCGGCCGTGTTGCCAACTAATTGCTTGTCACTGCCAAAAATGGTAACCATATTTTTTTCAACTTTAATTTCAATTCCTTTGGGTATTTGAAACTCAATTGGATGAGAATAACCAAGCTTCAAAATTAGAGTATCCCCGCTAACTGTTCCTTTATAACCAATACCATTAATTTCCAATTTCTTAGAAAAACCTTCAGTCACACCAAGCACCATATTAGCAATTAACCGGCGGAAAAGCCCCCACAATGACCGTTGTCTTTTCTCTTCTGAATTTTTGACTGAAATAATAAGTTGGTCATCTTCATGTCTAACATTAACCAACGGATGGATTTCTTTGGATAATTCACCTTTAGGTCCTTTAATCGAAAATTTCTGACCAGTAATTTTCGCTTCCACCCCGGCGGGAATTAAAATGGGTTGTTTGCCAATGCGACTCATAATTTAACAATTAACAGTTAACTATTAACAATTAATTAATAAACCTCACAAATAATTTCACCACCCAAGTGTCGTTTCTTTGCTTCTTTATTAGTCATAATGCCTTGGGGGGTAGAAATAATGGCTAAACCTAAGTTATTTAAAACCACAGGCAACTGGCCGGCTTTTTGATAAACTCTACGGCCTGGTTTACTGATTCGCTTTAAATTACTAATCGCCGGCTCACGGCCCAAATATTTAAGGCCAACTTTTAATTCATCGTAACTATTACTCCCCTTACTTTTTTCAATTATTTCCGCCATTGTTAAATAACCAGCGCCAACTAAAATTTTCGCAATCGCCAATTTGACTTTAGAATAAGGCAAAACCACCTCTGACTTATGAACAGCCAAGGCATTTCTAATTTGTGATAACATATCAGCAATTGGATCAGTCATAACTTTAGCTTATTAGCTTATTAGCTTGTAGCTTCTCAGATTCTTTATTTTTAGCTTTCATTTTAATCCCTTTCCTAAAAAGCTAAAAAGCTACAAGCTACCAGCTAATTTACCAGCTGGATTTGCGAATGCCCGGAATCTGACCATTATCGGCTAATTCGCGAAAGCAAATTCGACACAAATTAAAATCGCGCATGTATCCCCTGGCCCGACCGCAACGCCAACAGCGCCGCACCAGCCGCGTTGAATATTTTGGTTTTTTTAAAATTTTAGAAATTTTTGCTTGTGTCGACATAATCGGTAGTAACACTTTGATTTATTTCTATAAATAATTTAGATGAATATTCCAAGAATATTTACAGAATATAACAAAGAATTATTAATTAGTTACTTTTGTTTCCTGCTCCGGCAGGAAACTTATCAAAGTTTCACTACCGGTCATAAAATTTTATTGACGAAAAGGAAATCCCAATGATTTAAATAATTCTAATCCAATCTCTTGAGAACCGGCATTGGTGGCAATGGAGACTTGTAAACCATGAATTTTTTCTACTTCATCTGATCGAATCTCTGGAAAAGCGATATTTTCTTTCAAACCAATGTTTAAATTGCCGTTGGGATCAACTGATTTTGTGTCTAAACCGCGAAAATCGCGGATCCGAGGCAAAGTCACATTAATTAGTTTGTCAATAAAATCATACATTTTTTTCCCTCGCAGCGTGACCATCATCCCGACGATCAAACCTTGCCGGATTTTAAAATTAGAAATTGATTTTTTTGCCGCGACTTTAACTGGTCGCTGTCCAGAAATTCGCTGTAAAGTTGCTTCCACCACCTCATTAAATTTCGCATCCCGCAAACCCTGACCTGTACCAACATTAACCACAACTTTAGTTAATTTTGGGACGGCTAAATTATTTTGATAACCAAATTTAACCTTAAGTCTAGGTACAACCTCTTTTTGATATTTTTCCTTTAAACGATTCATATAATTTCTTTACATTTTTTACAAATTCTGACTCGTTCGTTATTTTCTAAAATTTTATGGCTGACCCGAGTGATTTTGCCGCATTTCGGACAAACCAAGGCAACGTTACTAATGTTAAGTGCCGCCGGAAATTGAATTTTTTGACCCTTTTCTCCTTGACGGCGCGCCCGAACGTTTTTGAAAAGCAAATTTATCCCTTCAACTGAAACTTTATTTCTTTTAGGATAAACCTGCAAAATTTTCCCAGTTTTGCCTTGATCCTTGCCAGCTAAAATTTTTACTTTATCATCTTTTTTAATTTTCATAAATTAATCTATTTAAACTTGTCGCTTATAGAACTTCTAGTGCCAAAGAAATAATTTTAGTAAAACCGCCATCCCTTAATTCTCGAGCAACCGGTCCGAAAATACGTGTCCCTTTTGGCTCTTTACTTTTAACATCAACAATCACTGCCGCATTATCATCAAAGCGAACATAAGAGCCATCAGACCGCCTGGTTTCTTTTCTGGTTCTCACAATAACGGCCTGTAAGACATCACCTTTTTTGACCGCACTGTGAGGGACCGCTTCTTTGACCGCAACGGTAATAATATCCCCTAAGCGGGCATAACGTTTTTTGTGACCACCCAAAACTTTAATGCACTGAATTTTTTTTGCCCCAGTGTTATCAGCCACCGTCAGCATTGTCCGCATCTGAATCATAATAAATAGTGATTAACTTTTAGAAAAGCTACAAGCTAATATAAGACTTGCCATTTTTTATCTTTACTTATTGGTCGACACTCAATAAAATTAACTAAATCACCAACTTTAAATTTATTTTGCGGATCATGGACTTTGTATTTTTTAGTCACTAAAAAACGCTTAAAATATGTAGCATGGAGCTTAGTTCTTTTGACCACCACGACAATTGTTTTATCCATTTTATCAGAAATAACCACCCCCTCAAATTTTCGGCCAATAATTTTATTATTATCTTCAACCATAAATTTTTAAAAATTAAGATTTTTTTTCTAGCTTCTTACCGCCTAAAAGAAATAAAACTTGGGCGATATTCTTTCTGGTTTGTCTAATCTCTCTGACATTCTTTAATTGGTCAGAAGACGCCTTAAACCTTAAATCACGCAAATGATTGCGCCAATCTTCTAACAATTTCTGTAATTCTTTTTCGCTTTTATTTTTTAATTCTTTATATTCCATAAAAACCATTTATTTGCTAATAAAAACCGTTTTAACGGGCAATTTATGGGCGGCTAATCTCATTGCTTCTCTGGCTTTATCCGGTATTACCCCGTCCATTTCAAATAAAATCATACCCGGTTTAACCACCACAACGTAATGGTCAACCGGGCCCTTGCCTGAGCCCATAGTTGATTGCTCCCCTTTTTGAGTGACTGGCTTGTCAGGAAAAACCCGAATCCAAATTTTGCCGCCACGCTGAATAAAACGGGTCATCGCCCGACGCGCGGCTTCAATTTGACGAGCAGACAACCAACAATTCCCCTGAGCCTTTAAACCATATTTACCAAAAGTCAGCTCCGTTTTCGCTGAAGCCTTGCCTTTCAAAACTCCCTTATGCCATTTGCGATGTTTTACTTTTCTTGGGGATAACATAAATTATTTTTTATTGACCTTGGTTTCATTTTCTTTTTTAAAAATTTCACCTTTATAAATCCAGACTTTAACGCCGATTGTCCCATAAGTCGTATGGGCAACACCGCGAGCATAATCAATATCAGCTCTAAGGGTGTGCAAAGGTAAATTACCTGAACTCAAGCTTTCTTCCCGAGCAATTTCCGCACCGTTTAAGCGGCCGGAAATATTAACTTTAATGCCCTTAGCGTCTGTCTTACTGACTTTACCGATCGCTTGTTTTAAAATTCGCCGATAAGGTACGCGCTTTTCTAAATCAGCAATCATTGATTGTAAAACTAATTCGGCGGAAAGATTCGGATTAGTCACTTCTTTAATATTAATATTCAAGGTCGTTTTTGGTTCCAAAAGCTGTTTTTTTATTTTCTTTTTTAATTCTTCAATACCTTGACCACCTCGACCAATAATCACTCCTGGTTTGGCCGAATGAATAATAATCGTCACAGCCGCCGGTGACCGCTCAATCTCAATCTGGGACACTGAAGCGTCTTTTAGCTCTTTTTTTAAAAACTTCCGAATTAGAACATCCTGTTTCAAAAACTTAGGAAACTCACGGCGGGAAAACCATTTTGAATCCCAACTATAGATGACGCCCATTCGAAAAATTTTTGGATGTACTTTTTGTCCCATATTTTAGCTTCTTAGCTTCTTAGCTTCTTAGCTTCTTAGAGTTTTTACGTTCTCCTAATAAGCTAAAAAGCTACAAGCTAATTCCTAATTTCAGCCGGTTTTACGTTGAAAAAATTTCTTAAGAAAGCCTTTACTTTCCTTAAAACTTTGGTCTCGACCTTTTTGAAAAGTTTTTGGTTTTTCTGTCTTTTTTTCCTCTGGCTTAACTTCTTTTTCGGCAACTGCGGCTTGATTTTTCGTCATTTGTTCTGTCTCTTGTTTGACTGTTTTTTTCTTTGCTCCTGGACTAACCCCTAAAATTAATTTAATATGGCTGCTTCTTTTACGAATCATCCCGGCTCGACCATAAGCTTTTGGTTGCCAACGTTTTAAAAATGGCCCATCATTAACAATAATTGTTTTAATAAATAAATCTTTAACCATAAAACCAAAATTGTGTTCAGCATTAGCCACGGCTGAATTGATCAATTTCACCAAGGGACGAACCGCCGCTTTATTGACGAAACGTAAATAATTCAGGGCTTTCTCAACCTCATTACCGGGCAAAAAATTAGTGACCAATCTCACTTTTTTAGGAGACATCCGAAGGTAATTAAGCATAGCGGTAATTTCAGCTACCTCTTTTTTCGTCGGCTTTTTTGCCATTACCTCTTTCGCGTCCGCTTGATTTTTTTTACCACTTTTTTCCATAATTTAATAAACTATTTTTTCTCTGCCGCCGCCTGCGCCTTTTGCCTTTCTTCTGCGGCTTTATCCGATGCCACCTTTTGTTCTTCTTTGGCCATTCGACCACCGTGAATCACAAACTTTCGCGTTTGAGCGAATTCGCCTAAACGATGACCAACCATATCTTCCACAATTAAAACTGGAATATGAATTCGTCCATTATGAACGCCAATAGTATAACCCACCATCTCCGGGGTAATCATACTGGCCCGATCCCAAGTTTTAACTACGGTTTTATCCCCGGCTTTTAAACGTTGGAGTTTTTTCAATAATTTTTCGTTGACGTATGGACCTTTTTTAAGACTTCTTGACATAATTTAGTTTTTAGTCCCGATTTTCCTCCCGCCGTGGCGGGATGAAAAATCGAGGATCCGCGATTCCACTTTAATGGAATCGGGACTTTTAGCTTTTAGCTTGATGCTAATTTCCTATTTCCTGAAAGCTAAGGGGTAAAAGCTGTTTTAATTATCTTTTTTTCTCTCGACGGCTAATAATAAATTTATTAGAATATTTTTTATTTTTACGAGTGATGACACCCAAGGCGGGTTTACCCCAAATTGTTTTTGGCGCCTTTAAACCAATCGGATTAACCCCTTCGCCGCCACCATGAGGATGGTCAACTGGATTCATCGCTTTACCTCGCACGGTTGGTCGAATACCTCGATGGCGCATCCGGCCCGCTTTGCCATAACGAATATTCATTGCTTCCGGATTAGAAACCTGACCAATCGTGGCCATTGATTTTTTCGAAATTAATCTGATTTCTGAAGATGGCAATTTAATCGTCGCATAATCCCCTTCAATTGCCATTAATTTGGCCGCGCCGCCGGCCGTGCGAACTAATTGCCCGCCTTTGCCCGGCGTAATTTCAATGTTATAAATCAAAATGCCTAAGGGGATATGCTCAATTGGTAAACGATTACCAACCTTAATTTCAATCGGATTTTTTGAACAAAGAACGGTTTCACCAACTTTCAATTCAGTGGGAGCGATAATATAACGTTTTTCTCCATCTTCATATTGGACTAAAGCAATCCTGGCCTGACGATTGGGATCGTATTCAATTGCTTCTACTTTGCCAGCCAAATCAAACTTATCCTGTTTATAATCAATTAGACGGTAAAATTGTTTTGCGCCGCCGCCGCGATGCCGAACCGTAATTTTGCCATAAAAATTGCGGCCGCCGGTTCTCTTTTTTATCTTAATCAGTTTTTTTTCCGGTTTTCCTTTAGTAATTTCCTCAAAAGTCGAAACTGAAGTTTGGCGCCGGCCCGGAGTTGTTGGATTGTAAATTTTAATTCCCATATTCCTTCGCTTACGCTCAGTCAAATTTAAAATTTAAATCTCAAAAATAAAAATTATGGAGTCCCGACTCCGTCGGGACGGAATAATTACTTAAATTTTGATTTTTGAATTTTGAATTTTGAATTTTTTAGACTCCTTCATAAATTTCAATTTTATCACCCGGTTTCAAAGTCACAACTGCTTTTTTCCAATCTTTAGTTTTCCCGGCTGTTCTGCCGTAGCGAACTGACTTTCCCGAAAAATTCGCGATATTAATTTTAATTGGTTCAACTTTATAAATTGCCCGTACGGCTTTTTTAATCTCAACTTTATTCATTTTGGGGTTAACGACAAAAAGGTATTTTCCAGCGGCACTTAGACTACTTGCCTTTTCCGTGACCAACGGCTTAACCAAGACGCGATAAGCTTGCTTCGTTAATCCTTTAATCACTTGATCAGATTTTTTAACGGCAATTTTTTCTTTGCTAACTGGCACTGGCTGCTTTTTTTCTTCAGCTAATTTTGACACCAGCGCCTTTTCCGTTTTTTTACCAGCGTCAACACTTTTAGTTTTGAAACGATTAAAAATTCCCATATTTATTTAACAAAAGTTTTCTCAATCACTTCTAACGTCCCTAAAGGCATTAAAAGATAATTATTTTTTACGACTTGCCAGACATTTAAACTATCAGCCAAAATAATATCAAGTTTCGGAATATTTCTAGCCGCCCTTAAGAGACTCTGGTTTTTTTGGGGTAAAACCAATAAAATCGCCTTATTCTTTTTTGCCGGCAAATTTATTATTGCCGAATCCTTATCCTTTTTTTCTGAATTTTTCTTGCGGGTTTTTACTCTTAAATTAACATTTTGCAAAATTTGAAAAAATTTTTTCGTCTTTGGTTGATCTAATTCTAATTTATCAATTAAAATAATTTTTTCATGTTTAGCCTTATCCGACAAAACCATCAACAAAGCCTGTCTTTTTTCTTTTTTATTGATTTTTAAAGAAAAATTCCGTTCTTTGGTTGGACCAAAAGTCACTCCACCCCCTCGCCAAAGCGGAGAACGAATCGAACCATGCCTCGCTCGTCCAGTGCCTTTCTGCCGCCAAGGTTTTCTGCCGCCACCGCGCACTTCCCCTTTATTTTTGGTGTGAGCCAAAACTTGCCTTTGATTGGCCTTTTGGGCAATCACGACAAAACTGACCAAGTCTGGTTTAACCGCCAAACCAAAAACTTTTGGATTTAATTCAACTTCACTGACTTTTTCTCCGTTTACATTGTAGACTGGTGTTTTAATCATATTTAGTAAATCAAGCAAGTCAAGCAACGATTTGTTCGTTTGATTTACTGGTTGACTGACTTATCTCTTGATTATTTTGTTCTAGCTCCGCGGCTGGTTTTATCTCAGCTTTATTCTGACTGACTTCTTCAAGCGCTAAATCACCAGCGCCGATAATCAAAAGTAGACTATTTCTGGCTCCCGGCAAAGCACCTTTAATATAAAGCTCACTTGCCTCTTGATTCACTTCAATCACTTCAAGATTTTTAATTGTGACTTGGCCACCACCCATCCGTCCAGCCATCCGCACGCCTTTTAACACGTGCTGGGGTCCGGTTGAGCCAATTGAACCGGGCATACGCAACTGATCTTTGTGGCCATGAGTCGCCGGACTACCGCTAAAACCATGACGCTTCACCACGCCTTGAAATCCCCGCCCTTTGGCATAGCCGATAACTTCAATTGCATCTCCGGCCTTAAAAATTCTGGCATTGAGCCGGTCACCCACTTTAATTTTTTTAACATCTTGGGCCGAAATTCTAAATTCTTTTAAATAACGAAAGTTGCCTAAATTTTTTAAATGGCCTTGGATTGATTTACTTAAGCCTTTTTTACTGCCAAAACCCAACTGAACGGCAAAATAGCCATCTTGCTCCTGGGACTTTATTTGCGTAACCACGCACGGCCCGGCAATAACTTTAGTCACTGGAATCACGCGACCATCAGCCGCAAATTTTTGGGTCATTTCTTTTTTTTCCGCTAAAATGAATTTGGCCATATTATTAAAAATTGACTACCTCTATCGGTCTAATTTTGGTTAAATCTATTGAAATATAATGCTAATCTACAAATTTATACCAATCTATGACTACGACAAATGAATTCGTATTATTCGCACCCATTTGTAGCTTCGCATTATTTATAATATAAAATAAAAAATCTGCCTCAAGAAGCCAGATTTAATGAATTGAACTGGCGAATTGTTGGCTTTTAAATTTCTTAAAGTTGTAAATCTCCTTAAATAATCTTTTGAACGAATAGAGGTTTTTCCCGCCAAATTTAGGGAAGCTTTCTCTATCTTTTCCAAGATTAAGTGTTTCTTTGGTCTTTAACCCTTAAACCATTTTTATTTCCACATCCACTCCAGCGGGCAAATTCAAGTTCGTTAACGAATCAACGGTCTTGGGCGTCGGATCAATAATATCAAGCAATCTTTTATGAATCCTCATTTCATACTGATCGCGCGAATCTTTATGGACAAAGGAGGAACGGATTACCGTGTATTTCTTTTTTTCCGTCGGTAAAGGAATCGGGCCTAAAACTTTTGCCCCAGTCCGCTCAGCGGTTTCCATGATTGTCCGAGTCGACTGATCAATAATTTTATGATCGTAGGCTCTGATTTTAATCCGAATTTTTTGCTTACTTTCTTCGGCTTCTTCCTCAGCTTTCCGGGAGGAAACCGGAACTTTTTTTATCGCCACCATGTTTCAAAAAAGAACTTACCCGCCTTGATGTTAAGCCTGCCTGTCGGCAGACAGGTCGGGGCGGGGTTAATTAATTTACTTAATAATCTTAGTTACGGCACCAGCACCAATCGTCCGACCGCCTTCCCGAATCGCGAAACGTTGCTTTTCTTCCAGAGCCGCTGGCTTAATTAATTTAATTTTAACATTAATGGTGTCACCGGGCATAACCATTTCCGTGCCGGCCGGCAATTCAACTTCACCGGTAATATCGGCTGTACCAATATAAAACTGCGGTTTGTAACCTTTAAGAAATGGGCTGTGCCGACCGCCTTCTTCTTTGGTTAAAATATAGGTCGCACCTTCAAATTCAGTATGAGGCGTAATTGAACCAGTTTTAGCGATAACTTGGCCTCTTTCCACTTCATCTTTTTTCGTACCGCGCAGCAAAAGCCCGGCATTATCCCCGGCCCGACCTTCATCCAATGATTTATTAAACATTTCAATACCCGTAATAACCGTTTTTTGAGTATCGCGCAAACCAACAATTTCCACTTCATCGTTTAGTTTAATAATCCCTCGTTCAATTCGACCAGTAACGACCGTGCCTCGGCCTTCAATGGAAAAAATGTCTTCAATCGACATCAAAAATGGTTTTTCAATATCACGGACTGGTTCGGGGATATATTCGTCAACCGCCTTCATTAAATCTTCCAGACATTTAGTCGCGGCGGCGTCGCTTGGATTTTCTAGAGCTTTTAAGGCCGAACCGCGAACCACTGGAATTTTGTCGCCAGGAAATTCATATTTTTTTAATAGATCGCGAACTTCTTCTTCCACTAAGTCAATTAATTCCGGATCTTTGACTTGATCAACTTTGTTTAAAAACACAACCATGGCGGGCACGCCAACTTGGCGCGCTAACAAAATATGCTCGCGCGTTTGCGGCATTGGGCCATCGGTGGCGGCCACGACTAAAATCGCGCCGTCCATTTGGGCTGCGCCCGTGACCATATTTTTAATGTAATCAGCGTGACCAGGACAATCAATATGAGCGTAATGCCGTTTATCGGTTTCATATTCAACATGCGCGGTATTAATCGTAATCCCGCGTTCTTTTTCTTCTGGCGCATTATCAATCTGATCAACCGTTTTTTGTTGCGCCTTTAAACCCTTTTTATTTAGGTACGCTAAAATCGCGGCTGTTAAAGTGGTCTTGCCGTGATCAACATGACCAATCGTACCGATATTCAAATGGGGTTTATTCCGTTCAAATTTGTCTGCCATAGTTTTTACCTCATTATTGCGATCTTTGTAATCCAGTCCCGCTGAAATTCGGGGACGATCGCCTTAACTTAATAGATTAATTATTATCTAAGGTTATTTCTAAAAATTTTTAACCAAAAATACAAAGCACTTTTGAGTATATAACAAAAAACCGTAATCTGTCAATAATTAATCAATTGGCTCAAAGTAATAATGATCGGAATCGCCTTCTGAATCTAAAGAATTATTAGCTTGGTTAAGCGAAATTTGACTAGTTTTTATTTCATTTTCCTGACCTAAATTATTCACCTTTGGCTTCATTTCCTGCCAGTGATCAAGCTCAAGCTTCTGCTGGCTAGTTTTCCAAACGGCAATATCGCGGTTAATTCGTTCTAAAAGTTCGTCTTCGGTTAAACCCGCCAACGGCGAAACCGACTTTTGGCCGTTAGCCACTAAATCTTGATAGCGGGAAAAATTCATAATCACAAAACTGGGATTACCCTCGTGATCCAAAATAATAAAATTATCATCAGTCTTTTTTGTCAAGTCAATTATTTTTTGCAGTGGAGAAACCATAGAAATAAATCTCAAATTACAAAATTCAAATATCAATTAAAATCCTAAATTCAAATATTAAAGAAATAATTTGGGATTTTGAGCTTTGAATTTGATTTGACACCCGCCTGCCACGCCCGACTTCGCTTTGACGAAGTCAAGACGGACGGGCCTAAGCCTTTTAATGAATTTTGTAAATACATTTTAAAATAAACTAATTTCATAATTTTTCTTTAAATTTTATTGGTCAGGCAATAGCGGGCAGGTTTGGATTTTGAAATTTAGATTTTTGATTTTATTTTCCTTTCTTGCCTTCTTTATCACCTTTAATCTGCTCCGCCACATTGGCCGGCACTTCGGCATAGTGATTAAATTCCATATTATAAGAGGCCCGACCCTGGGTCATGGAACGAAGTTCAGTCGCATAACCAAACATTTCCGCCAACGGCACTTTGGCATCAATAATTTTTACTTGTCCTCGATCGCGCATCTCTTCAATCTGACCGCGTTTGGAATTAATATTGCCAATCACATCACCCATAAATTGCTCGGGAGTGATGACTTCAACATTCATAATCGGCTCAAGTAAAATTGGCCGGGCTTTTCTTGTTGCTTCTTGGAGCGCCATGGAACCGGCAATTTTAAAAGCAGCTTCTGACGAATCAACATCATGGTACGAACCATCATAAACCGCGACTTGCATATCAATTAAAGGATATCCGGCGACAACGCCTTTGTCCATTGCTTCTTTAATTCCTTTTTGAATCGCCGGAATATATTCTCGGGGAATAATACCACCTTTAACTTCATCAACAAATTCAAAACCTTCACCGCGATTTTTTGGTTCTACGCGCAACCAGCAATGACCATATTGACCGCGGCCGCCTGACTGGCGGATATACTTGCCTTCGGCTTCAGCCGTAGCTTTAATCGTTTCTTTATAAGCGACTTGGGGGCGTCCAACCGTAGCTTCAACTTTAAATTCGCGCTTCATACGCTCAACTAAAACTTCCAAATGAAGTTCCCCCATGCCGGAAATAATGGTCTGCATTGTTTCTTCATCGCCTCGGATTTTAAAAGTTGGATCTTCTTCGGCTAACTTGGACAAAGCAATGCCCATTTTTTCTTGATCGGCCTTAGTTTTTGGTTCAATGGCGACAGAAATCACTGGCTCGGGGAAAGTGATTGATTCTAAAATAATTGGCTGTTCAACATCACATAAAGTATGCCCTGTAAAGGTATCTTTCAAGCCCACGGCCGCGGCAATCTCGCCGGCGTAGACTTCTTTAACATCTTCGCGATGGTTAGCATGCAACCGAACAATGCGCCCAATTCTTTCTTTATTGCCAGTTGAAGAATTTAAAATATAAGAGCCAGACGATAAAGTGCCGGCATAAACCCGAAAAAAGCAAAGTTTACCAACAAAAGGATCAACCGCGATTTTAAAAGCTAGGGCGGCAAAAGGCTCGCTATCATCTGCCCGACGGATTTCTTCAATTTCCGAATTTTTAGAATGAAAACCTTTAACCGGCGGAATGTCTAAAGGATTGGGTAAATAATCACAAACTGAATCTAATAAAAGCTGAACGCCTTTATTTTTCAAAGCCGAGCCGCAAATAATCGGCATAATTTCATTTTTAATCGTCAGTTGACGCAAAATCTTTTTAATTTCATTGATCTCAATCTTTTGGCCCTCCAAATAACGACTCATTAAATTTTCATCATGGGAAACAACGGCTTCCAAAAGCTCATGGCGATATTTTTCGCTTTTTTCTTTCAGCTCTGCGGGAATCTCGATTTCATTGTATTCTTTGCCTAAATCATCGGAATAAATCCAAGCGGTTTGAGTTAAAAGATCAACGACTCCGCTAAAGCCGCTTTCCGCCCCAATGGGCAATTGAATCGGATAAGCATTTTTGGTCAGGCGTTCACGGATACTTGCCAAGTCATTATAAAAATCAGCGCCAGTCCGATCAAGTTTATTAATAAAACCGATTAACGGCACTTTAAATTTTTCTGCTTGGTGATAAACCGTTTCTGATTGCGGCTCAACGCCAGCCACACCGTCAAAGACCACGACGCCACCGTCTAAAACGCGCAAGGACCGCTGAACTTCGGCCGTGAAATCAATATGGCCGGGCGTGTCAATAATGTTAATGCGGTATTTTTCCGCCTCATTGCCGCGCGGCGCCCAAAAACAAGTGGTCGCCGCGGCGGTGATGGTAATACCGCGCTCTTTTTCCTGATCCATCCAATCCATTTCCGCTTCGCCTTCATGAACTTCGCCAATTTTATGTTTTTTTCCGGTGTAAAACAAAATACGCTCGGTAACTGTAGTCTTGCCGGCGTCAATATGGGCAATGATGCCAATATTTCTGGTTTTTTCTAAAGAGTATTCACGAGCCATAATCTTAAAATTCGAATTTCGAAATTCGAATTTTGATTCAATAATTTAATATTTGAACATTCAAAATTGATTTAAAATTCATAATTAAAAATTCAAAATTAACGGATAAAGTGGGCAAAAGCGCGATTGGCTTCGGCCATCTTGTAAGTATCCTGCCGTTTTTTAATGGCCGCGCCTTCTCGGTTATAAGCGGCAATTAATTCATCGGCTAATTTTTGAGCCATGGGAGCGCCTTTGCGGGCGCTGGCGGCACCAATAATCCAGCGGAAGGCCAAAGCCTGCCGCCGCTCGCCGACCACCGCAACCGGAATCTGATAATTGCCCCCGCCGATCCGCCGCGACTTGACTTCTACTTCCGGACCGACATTTTTCATTGCACCCTCAAAAATTTCCAAAGGGTCTTTTTTTGTCTTTTCTTTAATAATTGCAAAACAGCCGTAAATTACGCTTTGCGCTGTTGATTTTTTGCCGGCGCGCATCACTTGATTGATAAATCTGGCAATATTAAGACTGCGATATTTTGGATCAGGATTAATTTTTCTTTTTGGAGTTTTACCGCCACGCATACCCCGTAGTGATCCCTCACCTTTAACATAATTTTGGATGAGGAATAATTATTTCTTAATTATTTTGACTTTACCCCGTTATAGTCCTCTTTATTTAAGGTGAGGGACTACTACGGGGCATAATAAACCCGACTCCGAAACAAGTTCCGGAGTGTCTGGGCGGGTTTTTTAGGAGCAGAGTCGGCTCCGCCGACATATTGTTTTACAAACTCTCCTCATCCTCGCAGCAAGCTACGAGGTATTCGGAGAACACCTAATAAAAATTATTTAGCTTTCTTTTCTTCGGCTTTCTTGGCGCCATAAAGGCTTCGCCCCCGCTGTCGGGCTTCAACACCGATCGTGTCATAAACGCCACGGACAATGTGATAGCGCACCCCCGGCAAATCTTTCACTCGGCCGCCACGAATTAAAACAATTGAATGCTCCTGCAAATTATGACCTTCACCGGGGATATAAGCCGTCACTTCCATGCCGTTCGAGAGCCGGACCCGGGCAATTTTGCGCAAAGCCGAATTTGGCTTTTTCGGCGTCATTGTCGTCACTTTGACGCAAACGCCACGTTTAAAACCCGCACCTTTAGGCATTTCTTTTTTGGTGCGGTGTAAAGTATCAGTCACCAATCTAAGAGCGGGCGTCTTAAATTTTCTGACTTTAGACTTTCTTCCTTTTTTAATTAATTGACTAACTGTCGGCATTAAAATAACAAAAACTAATAAAATCCTGCCTAACGGCAGTTTGGTAAAGACAAAAATATATTAACGGAAAAAAATAAGTTCGTCAACCCCGCACTTAGAAAGTCTTTAAAGAATCGCTAATCCGAAGCTTCAGGCGTGAATAGGCTTGACCAAAATAATTTAAATGTTTTTCTCTAATTTTAGCGTCTTTTTCTGATTGATAAACCTCATAATAAAGAGTATTGACTCCAGAGCAAGCTCTGGACTCGCAAAGATGCTCGCTGCGCTCGCCCTTTGCACCCCGCAGCAAGCTGCCGGGGTATTCTTTGTTTGCGGCGCGCTCCGCTCGGAAATGAAAGCAAGCTTTCATTTCACTCGCTACGCTTGCAAATAAACCAATTTGAGCGGCTAACGGTAACTGATAGACTTCCTCAGTGCAGAGTCAAGAGCTTTTTAATTTAAACCAAAAACTTTAATAAATATGCCAAAAATATAATTAATAATCAAAAAAATAATCGGCAGCACCAAAAATAAAAGTAAAATTGATACCACTAAGCCGTAACGCATCATAAATAAAGGATTGCCTAATGGCGTCTGGCTAATTAACCGACCAATCGGCGAAAAGGTCGTCAAAAAATTATAACCATCAAAACCCGGCAATGGCATCAGATTAAAAACGGCTAAAACTAAATTAATCTGAAATAAAAGCTGAAAGAAAAAAACGCCAAGGTTATTGGCCGGGATGAGCAGGGTCTGGGTCGTTAGCTTAAGCATTAAAATGCCAATAATGGCCAAAATCAAATTAGTGGCAATCCCAGCTAAACTGACCAGCCGATAAGCTGAAGCGCCTCCGCGCAACCGATAAGCGTTAACCGGTACGGGTTTGGCCCAACCAAAAAGAAATCCCGAATTAGAAACAAATAAAAGCAAAGGAACTAAAATTGAACCAACGGGATCGATATGGACGACTGGATTCAAAGAAAGACGGCCGGCAATCCGGGCCGTGTCATCGCCAAAAAAATTAGCGACAAAACCATGGGCGATCTCATGCAAAATGACTGAACCGATGAAAACCACGATATAAATTAAAAAAATAATACCTTCCATGGAGCAATTATAAAAAATTAAGCAGGTTTAGCAAAATTTCTTTATCCAAAATTTTATCTATTTTTCCAATATCTAATAAAATATTCTAAAACGGGTAATTGGATAGGAAAAAATTTAGCTGGTTTGGTTTTAATTAACTGCCGTAACTCAGCAATAGTTAGCCATTGCGGATCCTTTGCTTCGGTTGGTTCGAGATGAGGTTCTCCCTTAACTTCACATAAAAAAACGAATCCTATCCACGGCAATCCAGCGTTCGTCTGAAGCGCCTGTTGACAAAGAAATGGTTTAAAGACGAATGTCTTGTCGCGTTTTTTTGATTCTCTAATCGGGCCTCTGTAATGATCAATGATATTTGTTATCTCTAAATCACACTCTTCTTTTACTTCACGTCTCAACGCTTCATATACATTTTCATAAGCATTAATATTGCCTGCGGGAATTTCAATCATACCAGAGTAGGTTGGGCTTTTTTTTGGTTAATTAATACAAATTTATTTTAGAAGCAAAACAAAAAATTAACTAATAAATACAACTTAATTGGAATTATAGCACAGCCTTGATTTTTTCAAAAGGATTTGCTAAGATTCAAAAATAAGGTCGCCTCTGGCGACCAACCTAAATTTTGAGATTTAAGATTTGAGATTTAATTTTTTATTACTATGCTCACTTGTGAAATCTGCGGCCGCTCGCCGCTCAAAGCTAACTGGCGCAGCCACTCCAACCAAAAAACGATTCGCCGGCAAAAATTGAATTTGCAGACAAAAAAAATTAACGGCAAAAGAATGGTAATTTGCACGAGTTGTTTAAAAACTCTCCTTAAGGCGCCACGGAAAAAATCCAACAAAAAAACTAAGTAACCAATTTTAGCTTATAGTTGGTAGCTTGTAGATTACTTAGTTTTTTGTTTTTATTTCCCTTACCGGAAACCCCGTGCGAGGTTTCCCGAGCACGGGGATGAATGGGCAAAATCCGATCCAAGGATTTTGTAAGTTAGCGCGAGACTTTGCTTACATGTCATCCTGAATTCATTTCAGGATCTCTGAGATGCCGAAACAAGTTCGGCATGACAATGGCGAGTGAGTAGCGGAGCAAAGGAAACCCTATACGAACCGAAGGTGGGTGCGGGGGCGTCGTTTAAATTTCTTTTATTAAAGCTGAATGGCCGCACCAATTTAAAAATTTTTTTAAATCATCAATGGTGATAACTAAAGTTGCCGTATTGTCATTGGGATGAAAGCCAATTTTATCATAGTTGAAAAAATTTTTGTCAACAATCACCTTAATTTTTTTGCCGGTATCGTTAATCAGGCCAAACGGCGAAACCGAACCCAGCGTTAAACTTAAATATTTTTTTAGGTCATCAACTGAGCCAAAGCTTAATTTATCTTCAAGCAGCTCTCCGGCTAATTTTTTTAAATCAACGGTTTTGTCCGCTAAAACAATGATTAAATAATAATTAGTCTTTTTTTTATTTCTTAAAAGTGAATAAAGTTTCGGTGGGCAGGGCATCAGACCCTGCCCAC
>MHII01000010.1:43275-53342 GCA_001817425.1 Candidatus Buchananbacteria bacterium RIFCSPHIGHO2_02_FULL_39_17
AAATTCTTAGTTTGCGCGCCGGGAATTTCCTGCCGCAATTTTTTTGATTCCAAAACGGTAAAAACCGGCGGATGGTCAAACTTCTGATAATTAATTCCCAATTTATCTAAAATCTGATAAATATCAACCATAATTATAGTTAATTGCTATGCCCGAAAGGGCATAGCTTATAATAAGGTAACCCTTCGACTTCGCTCGGGGTGATGGTCACCTCCAGGCGACCATCAATTATGAAAAATCCCCAACTAAGGGGATTTTTCAGTGAGTACTTTTATATTAGTAGCGAGGTCGCCGACTGCCGCCAAAACCACCACGGCTTCCGCGATCAAATCCGCCCCGTTGGGGCCGCGCTTCTTGCGGCCGGGCTTCATTAACCGTCACAGTTCGACCATCTAATTCCTGACCATTAAACATTTCAATCGCTTTTTGCGCTTCTTCTTCAGTAGACATTTCCACAAAGCCAAAACCTTTTGATCGGCCCGACATTTTGTCAACAATGACCACGGCTGATTCAACAGCTCCAGCTTGGGAAAAAGTATCTCTTAAAGTATTCTCGGTGGTGCCATAAGACAAACCACCAATGTATAATTTCTTTGCCATAATCTTTTCCTTGCATTTTTAATTACGTAAGTCGACCTATCTTATTTTATTCCTCGAACTCACATAAATTTTATGCTATGCAAGGAAAGGTAAATAAGAAACTTACTATTGTGATTACTATACTTTATTATTAAAAAAATGTCAATATTTTGGTCTAATTAATTCTCACTAAATTTATCGGGGTGACCCGACTTGTCCTGACGCTTCGGTCGGGATCCCGTCTTCCTGATTTTTAAGAATATTTGTGCATCGGGAAACCAGCGACCTCACCCCTCACCTTTATCGGGCTGGGGAGACTCGAACTCCCGGCCTCATGCACCCCATGCACGCGCGCTACCAACTGCGCCACAGCCCGAAACCCGATAAAGGTGAGGGGCAAGTCTCTACCAACTGAGCTATACCCCGAAGTAGATAAATTTTAGTGCGGGACCATGCACGCTCCGCCAACTGGCGAACAGCTATACTACGGCCCGCATTCCCATCTTATAAAATTATAAACAAAAAAACAAACATGCAAGCTGGCTGTTTGTTTTTCCAATTACAGAACTTCACTAGCGACTGGCTAAGATTTTGGCGTTTCACAGCTGGCCGTGTCAACCAACCAAACCTTTAACGCATCGATGACGCCTTAACGTTAGGTTAATTGCATTTGGCCTTGGGGCTCGCAGGCCATCCACCGAAATGAATGCCGATGTAGATGCCCTACTAACAAAGGTTGTCCCAAAATTTATGCCAATCATCTAAAGTGAAGTTCAATCTAATTTTAACATTTCAAAAAATCAGTGTCAACCCGCCTAAATTTTTAAATTAATAATTTTTATCTAGTTTATATAATTTTAACTCTCCAATTAATTTTAAAGATTTTTTCCTTTTATTATGTAATATATACATTTTGACAAATTGTCGGTTCAGCTAATATTTACTTACCTTCTTTCTTACTTTTTAAAATAGAAATACATATTTAAAAACTTAGGCGGGTCAAATCCTTATTTTGAGGATAAAAAAAGCCGGCTGTTATCCAGTCGGCAAAAAGAACAATGCCTAATTATTGAACGCGGACAAGCTCGATATTAAACAAAGTGCGATAGCAAACTGATAGGGCAGCAAAGACCGCCATCAGTTCAGTCTCCCCCGAGCCATCAAAACATTTTCGGGCCCCCTTGAATGTTACTTCCACCCAAATCCGATGTCTTAATTTTTCGTCGGTGTCAGAACCAGGCAGAAATCGCCAGGCGGAAATTGAAGTCTGACCATTAAATTCACCCAGCTTCAGAGAGTTCAACATCCGCTTAAGGCAGGCATCTAAAGCATCAATGAGCGACGAGCCTTCGCCACCATGGCCGGATTTTTGATCTGGCCACAAATGAACCACAAATCTTTCTCCTTTTGGCGCTGGTAGAGTTTCTTCCGCTTTCATTTTAATGAGGCTAACTTGTGTCATTTTTTATCCTCCTTCTAATAAAATGACGCCAAACTTTCAATATGCTAGATTAAACAATTAAAAAAGCCTTCCGGTGGAAGGTCTTATTTCTGATCTCTGATTTCTTTTCTCTTACTCGCTTAATTTAAGACTTCCACCCATAGGCTGGCTAATAATAATACCAATAATGATTTGAGAAATGGTGGAAGTCATAAAAGGTGAGCCTCCCTAGTCTAAAATCTAGTGTTCCTCTTTTAATTAAGGGGGGAGGCGAAACCCCATACCGTCCACCTAAGGCGGACTGGTGCGCAGGATAAAATTATTGTAAGTCACTTTTGAGATAACGTCAGGGACTGAAAAACTCTAAAAGTTTTGAGCGGCAAATGTGACCCAGCCGAGTAAAAATAAGGTGAGTAGAATCGCTAACACTGAAAGACCCAAAAAACGGCCGGCTTCAATTAAACTTTTAATTTTTGATTTGGGCGGCACCCGATAATTGTGGCTTAAATAAGGCATAAAAATAATTCAAAAATCAAAAATCAAAATTTATGAAAGATGATTATTAATAAAGCTCATCAGGTCTTTTTCCAAAACCCGATAAGTCTTGTGGCCAATTTTAGCGGCACGCAACTTTTTGGCTGCCACCCAGCGATAAACGGTTTTTTGGCTAACTTTCATAATTTTGGCCACTTCTTCTAAGGTTAAAATGCCGTAATTATTGGACACACAATTAGCTAGCGACTAAATAACAGTTAACAAATGATTAAGCCCTATATTATGATTAAATTTTACTAATTATGTCCATCATTGTCAACTATAAAAAATTATATAGTTTCTTTGTATTCTATTGTCTCTCATTGTCTAATTAGAAAAAAATAAAAAATGGCTTTATTTAGCCATTTTTTTCTCAATTTACCTAATTTACTTACTAGCTTAATTTACTAATATCCCCTATTTCTCAAACATCACTTCTTCATCAGTTCGTTTATAGTTATCCACAATGTCTTGCTTCCTAAACCAAAGCTGCTCCTCATATTTTGCTTCTTCAGTATTGCCTGAAGCATGAATAATATTATGAACGGCCCGACCCTGAACGTTGGCTAAGGCCGGTGAGTCAATGGAAAAATCGCCGCGAATCGTGCCTGACACGGCAAAAACCGGCAAAGTATGTCCAGCTAACATCCGGACATTATCAATGGCATGAATGCCTTCAAGTAAAATTGCGATCACTGGACCAGAAGTAATAAAGTCAATATTCCACTTATTAACCATTTTGCCAATGGCGACTGGATCTAAATTAGCAAATTCTTCTTTAGGATCACGGCCATATTTGGCGTAGGTATCAAGAGTTTTTTTACCAATTGCGGCCATTAATTCAGTTCGGGATTCAGGATAATGTTTTTGAGCCATTTCTTTATCAACCCAGACCATCTTCAAGGCCTTAATTTTTAATCCCATTTTTTCAAAACGGGTAATCACTTCACCAATTAAACCACGCTTGACGCCATCGGGCTTAATCAGAACAACGGTTTTTTCTTTTTTAAGATCAGACATAAATTTAATTTTGTAGGGACAGGACAGTGTCCTGTCCCTACTATTAATTAAGGTATGATTTAATTTTATCAATCACTTGTGTTGGCGTCATTGAAGCTTTAACGATATAATCATTCGCCCCCAATTTTTTACCTTTTTCAATATCATTATCTTGCCCAAGATTAGAAAGCATGATTACCGGAACATTTTTGGTGCTGTTATCCTTTTTTAATTCCGTTAAAACCGCAAAGCCGTCCATTTTTGGCATCATAATATCAAGCAAAATTACCGCCGGCAATTCTTTTTTCGCGATTTCTAAACCAGTCAAACCATCGGCGGCTAATAAAAGTTCTAAGCCACTTTCTTTAAATTTTAAAGCATACATCTCGGTTAGAGTATGATCGTCTTCAACTAAAAGAATTTTTGACATTGAATTAGCCATATTTAATATTGAAATACCTTATCTCTTTCCCATCTTGCCCCTCACTCAGCCTTTAATTAAAATAAATTGTTATCTGACCAAGAAGCCGTAAGGCGTTTTCCGAGAATTAAAGTCTAAAAAATTTAAATTATTTATTCGGGCTTAGTGATGGGGTCGTCTTCAACTAAAAGAATTTTAGTCAGATTATTACCCATATACCAACTATAATAACAGATTGACAAAATTTTTCAAGGGCTGGCCGATGGTTACCAAGTCGGCCAAAAAATCTGACCATTCCCGGCAAAAATAATGTCCCCGATTAAATCAGTCCGAAAAATATTAGAATTTAGGCGATTTAGATTTTCTAAAGTTTGCGGATGAGGGTGGCCATAGCGGTTATTTTCCCCGACTGAAATTACGGCATAAATCGGCGAAACCGCTTTAATAAATTTATAATCATTAGCGTCAGCCGCACCATGATGACCATTTTTCAAAATTTCAGAATTTAAATCAAGATTTTGTTTAACTAAAAGCTCTTCTTTTTCAAAATCTCCCATAAAAATCGCTGAAGTCTTGCGGTAAATTAATTTTGTGACCAGAGAATAATCATTAAGATTTTCGCTATTTTTTTCTAAATATTTTTCTTGCGGCCAAAGAAAAACGAGTCTTGTTTCATTGCCCAGCGGAATAATCAAAGGATTTCGGATAAAAACAGTTTTGATTTTCTTTTGTTTGATAATTGCCAAAAAGGTTTGATAAACCGCTGAATCGGAATCAACGTCAGGCGCAATAATTGCTCCAACCGGAAAACGCTTGATGACTTCAATTAAGCCGGTTAAATGATCTGTTTGTGGATGGGTTAGAATAATTAAATCAATTTGCCGATCATAAAACGACAAAGCTTTACCTAATTTGTAAACCACGGTATTGTCCGGCCCGCCGTCAATTAAAATGTTTTGCCGGCTAGCCGTCCTGATTAAAGTTGAATCGCCTTGGCCGACATAAAAAAAATTAATTTCCAAAAAATTCGCCTGACTTTGAACAAATAAAAACCAAGTTAAAAAGAAAATGACAAAAATTATCAAGAGATAAAAAATAAAAATGTGGCGCTTGACTAGGGAAGACATTATAGATATTATTAACTTTATAGACAATCAATGAGGAGGGTTAAGCGATGGAGGAAACTAACAGGAGGTTTCTATTTTTTGTTGTCTTTTTTTCGCTTTTTTTCAATTTAACATTTTCGGTTTGGGCTCAAAAACCAAAAGCTTTAGCGGATTTCTCAAAAACTTTCAGCGAAAAGTTAGCCGAACAAATTTGGCCAAATCTTTGGTTTGAACTCCAACGGCCCACTGACCCATTTCGGGACGAAAAATTTCTTGCCACCAAGGCTTGGGAGGAGACGAGAAAACGTACCCAATCGGTTATCGGCAACGCCGCTAAAGACGCTTTCGGTGAAGAATCAAAAAAATCACCGACCTATCACCGCTTCCGTCAACAGTTTGAAAATCTTGATTTAAAAATTGCCGTTTATTATTCCCAACCAGGCGGCCGGGAAACTGAAGAAAAATTAACCTTGGAGACCAGCCGGCAAATCGCTGAAGTTAAACGGCTCAATCAGAAAGAACAACGAACAACAGTGGATCTTGGTCTACGTTTTCGGACTAATCCCGCGCTCTATCTTAGATATCAGTGGCTGAATAATCATAACGGCCAAAAACTCATTCATGACTGGAGCTGGTATCCAGCTAGTAACAGCTTTGAATACACCATTCACAATTTCATTGGGGAATTAGATTGCCGCCTCAAGTATGACTACGAACATGAGCTGATAAAATTCCGCCTTCAGGATTTTCCCCTCAGCCGAAATGCTTTCTGCTCATTTTCTACTAGTTATGGTTTTTCCGACGATGACTTTCGGGTGCAAATCGGCATTTACGGCCGATTCTAACCCAAACCGACAACACTGCCGCCATCAGGCAGTGTTTTTATTTAAACCAAACTGAAGCTAATGGCAAAGTGGCAAAAATTTCTATAACTTTAATAATGTAACTTAAAATTAACCAAATCGGCCAGAAAAAATAAGCCGACAGACTAAAAAAAATTAAATTAATAGACAAAACAATAAAACCATAGATGGTTAAAAAAGGTAAAATTGAAACAATTAATAAATTAGTCAAGGGCGCAATGATTGAGACCCGACCGAAATAATAAATTAAAAGCGGCAGAGTTGCTGCTTGCGCCGCCAACGTAACGGCAATAGCTTCTTTAATCACCCGATTAAAAATACTCAATTTAAAAATTTTTTCAAAAAAAGGCACGAAATAAATCATGCCTAAAACCGCCAGAAAAGACAATTGAAAACCGACATCATCGCGTAAAATGAGCGGGTTAATTAAAATCATGGCCACGCCAGCCAAAATCAAAGCATTAATTAGACGGTTAAGACGGCCAAAATAAATGGCTAAAATCGCCAGCCAGCCCATAATCCCTGCGCGTACCGCTGAAGCCGGCCAGCCGATAATGATTAGATAAAAAATCAAAAAAATTGAGATGACCCAAAAAGATTTTTTTCTTGAAAGATAAAAATTTAAACAAACTGACATTAAAATCGCGGCGATAATGGTGATATTTAAGCCGGAAATGGCGACTAAATGAGTCGTGCCGGTTAAATTAAATTTGTCATTTAAATCAGCGGGAATGCCGCGGCGACTGCCTAAAATAATGGCAACAAATAAACTGGCTTGGGGCTCTGGCAAGTTGGAATTAATTGTCTCAATTAATTTTGACTTAATCCTAAAAATTCCGCTTAAGATCATAATACCTTCGTTGTGATTCAGTAATTTTATCTTTGGATAAGAACAATAAGTATAAATCCGGCTTAAAGCTAAGTATCGATCATAAGCAAATTCGTCAATTTTCCCCGGTTTTTTCAGTTCGCAATCAATTTCAAGCAAATCGCCGTATTCATATTGCGGATAAAGATTGGCATTAATTAAAACTTTGCCGAAAACTTGCCGAGAATCATGATCAGTGTTTAATTGGCGCACCACCACGGTTAATTTTTGTTGATTAATTCTCACGTCAGGCGGTTCTGTCACTACTCCAGTAAAATTGACTTTTGAATTATTATAAAACCAAATTTTAGTTGGATCGGTTTTAGGCAGACTGGCTTGATAACACCAAATGCCTAAAATTAAAATAATGCCGCCGAACGATAAATAGCGAAATAATTTATTTTGCCAAAAAATAATCATTAAAACCAAAAAAATTAAGTTTAAAAAATAAAGAACAAAGTCATCAAACCAAAAAAACGAAGCGAAAAATACGCCAAGAATAAAACAGATTAAAAAGTAACGAAAAATTTTTGCCGAAGAATTAAACATTGATTTTTTTCAGTAATAGTAGAATAATATAAATAGCGTTCTTATTAACCATGATTATAAGGAGGTGATATCATGGGTAAAAGATCAGCGCATATTTCTTTAGCTGAATATATAGCGGCCGAAGTAAAAGAAGCGGAAAGTCCACTTAATACGTGGGGAGCAGGTGAAGAATTTAACCGTCCTCCGGACCGAAATGAACGTTGGCTTCATTACATTCATTCCGGCCGCGCCGCCGAAATGGAAGACATTCACTCTGATTTAAACCTTTGGGCCACTGGCCTACGATTGGGTATTGACCCAATGACTTTACTGCCGGAAGAACGAGAAAAAGAATTGCAAGAAACATTTCGACTTTGGCAAGAACACCAACAAAATACTGAAGCTAAGGAAACACCCGCCGACTCTGGCTGAATTTTAGTCAGAGTCTTTTTTTAGTAAATTAAGCTGATTAGTGAACTAAGTAAATTAAGAATTAAAATTTATTCTTTGACTATTTGACCAAGCATTTAACATTTTACCAACTTTATCACATTGAGATACTACATTTTGATAATCTAATTCAGATATGTAATCTAAATCATGAACGACTAATAATTGATATTTTACTTCTTCTAAAGAAGATCTGGAGATGTTATAAAAGTTCAAACTATCTTTAATTGATCGTCTATTAAATCCCTCGACAATATTAGAGGCAATAGAAACAACCGCTCTCCTAATTTGGCTGACTAAGGAATATCTTTCATCTGAAAAAAAGGATCTGGTCAATCTATAAACTATTAATACTAAGTGATGAGATTTTTGCCAAACTTTTAAATCTTTAAAGGTTTCAATTTTAACCATATATTTTTATTAATAATAAAAGCGCCGTAAAGCGCTATATTGATTAAATTAGTGAATCAAGCTGGTAAGCTGAACTCGCTTAATTTACTGTATTTACTTAATTTACTGAATTCACTAAACTACGTTCCGATTTCCCAGTTCGCCAAATATTTTTTCTGTTCGGGCGTTAGCTGATCAATCCCGATACCCATGGCTTTCATTTTAGCCGAGGCAATCCAGTTTTCAATCTCCACCGGCACGTTATAAACTTTATTTTGCAATTTTTTATAGTTTTTCACCACATATTCAGTGGCTAAGGCTTGAGTGGCAAAACTCATATCCATCACTGACGCCGGGTGGCCTTCGGCCGCGGCTAAATTAATCAGCCGACCCTCACCTAATAAATAAATCCGGCGGCTATTTTTTAAAATATATTCATCCACAAAATTTCGGACGTTTTTGGTGACTTTTTTGGCTATTTTTTTCAAAGCCGGAATATCAATCTCCACGTCAAAGTGACCGGAGTTACAAATAATGGCGCCGTCTTTCATTTTGGCAAAATGTTCACGCCGAATAACCTTAACATCGCCGGTTAAGGTACAGAATAAATCACCAATCGTTGCGGCCCGACTCATCGGCATGACCCGAAAACCGTCCATAATCGCTTCAATCGCTTTAATCGGGTCAACTTCGGTAACAATCACGTTTGCCCCCATCCCCCGCGCTCTTGAGGCAAAACCGCGACCACACCAGCCATAACCGGCCACCACCACGTTTTTACCGGCAAGCAAAATATCCGTGGCGCGGATAATGCCGTCAAGCGTGGATTGGCCCGTGCCATAGCGGTTATCAAACAAATTTTTGGTTTTCGCATCGTTAACCGCGATAATTGGGACTAACAATTTACCCGCCTGCTCTAAAACTTTTAAGCGAATCATGCCGGTTGTGGTTTCTTCCATTGAACCTTTGACTTTAAAAGTCTGTTTTTTGTACTTAGTATGGAGTAATGATAATAAATCCGCACCGTCGTCCATGGTCACTTCCGGCTCATGTCTGATTGCCGCTTGCAAATGGCGGTAATAAGTAACTCGGTTTTCGCCGCATTTGGCAAAAACTGAAATTTTAAAATCTTTAACTAATGACGCGGCCACATCATCTTGAGTGGATAAAGGATTAGAAGCGCAAAGTAAAACGTCCGCGCCGCCGGCTTGCAAAGTCCGGACTAAATTAGCCGTTTCGCAAGTGACGTGCAAACAAGCCGAAATTTTTAGATCTTTTAACGGCTTAGTTTTGGCAAATCTTTTCTTAATCTGTTTCAAAACCGGCATGTCGTGCTCGGCCCAAATAATCCGCTTTTTACCCTCTGCCGCGAGTTTAATATTTTTTATGTCAGATTTCATACTAAAATATTATACTATTACTTTATTTTTCTGACAATGCCAATAGTTTTTGCTTAATTTTATAACCGCAACAATGTCGTAACATTCCCAAATACGACTGTACTGATTGAATGAATTACCCCGCAGCAAGCTGCAGAGATATCCAGATTATATTATAAAAGAAAAGTACCACGCGGGAAAGTCCAACGTGGTTACGGTATTGGAGAAAGGGAACAGAGACAAAAAGTAATAAGGGTTAGGAAACTACGGAACGGGAGCGCAAACCGCCACCGGCATCGTAGGAATCAGCGTAATCGACCCCGAACCTGCCGACTTTCCAGCCCACGCTCGGAACACCGCCATCGGAGCTGCGTGAACCAGAACACAAATTCCAATTAACATTATTGAGGTGACTGGTTCGTCTGAAATACCACGGCTCCAAAACCAACCCCTCTAATAGAGTATTATCGGGAACGCCATAGGCCGCCAGTTGAATCGCTGAGAGGTTT
>MHII01000011.1:0-592 GCA_001817425.1 Candidatus Buchananbacteria bacterium RIFCSPHIGHO2_02_FULL_39_17
GATGAAATTAAATCCATATTTGAATTTTAACGGAAATGCTGAAGAAGCAATGAATTTTTATAAGTCAGTATTCGGCGGAGAGTTTTCTGCACTGCAGAGATTTAAGGAAGTACCAGATTCTGAACAACCAATGCCGGAGAGTGAAGGCAATCGAATCATGCACGTTGCATTGCCCATTGGAAAAGACGTTGTCTTGATGGGTAGTGATATTTCAGAAAAAATGGGAATGAAACTGAATCAAGGGAACAATATGTATATCTCCCTTCATCCGGATACCAAAGAGGAAGCTGAACGATTGTTTCAAACACTTTCAGAGGATGGCAACATAGAAATGAAATTCCAGAAAATGTTCTGGGGTGCCTGGTTTGCATCTTTTACTGACAAGTATGGCGTACAGTGGATGGTAAATTACGAAGAAAAGCAGAAATAACAATCTAAAACATACCACGTGATACATAAAGTCCGTGGTATGTTGTTCTTTTATGAAGAAACCACCATTAGACAAACATATCAAACCTGAACATCATGATGGTCAGGATTTGACCAAGGGAAATATCCCGCGTCAACTCTGGTCGCTTGCCTGGCCGATGAT